>NZ_JAZDXA010000066.1:0-14746 GCF_040170545.1 Sphingobium sp. MK2 | reverse complement strand
ACTTTCTTCGCTCCATTCACGTCCTCCAGTCTGATAAACACCTTATCTTGGTGTCCACCAAACCGGCAGCAGGCCAAGGATGGCAGGGCATCCTTGTCGGCCATCACTTGCTCGGCGAGGTTGGCGATACCGGAGTTGGCGACGAACCCGAACTCAGCGAGATGTGCACGCGGGGCATTGGCAAGCATGACCCATCGCACTAGAAGGGATCGAGCGCGATGGGTCATGAGAATGCCCTGCTGTTCGACAGACTTGACCGGCACGAACCGCATCGTCGGTCGCTGCACAGCTTCGCAAATGGCTTCGGCATCGAGCGCGTCACTCTTGCCGCGCTTGACATAGGCCTTCACGTAAGACGGCGGGATCAGGCGAACCTCATGCCCCATCGCAGCGAGCACGCGCGCCCAGTAATGGGCCGTTCCGCAGGCTTCCACACCGATCAGGCATGGCGGCAACTTCGAGAAAAACGGCAGCATCTGCTTGCGATGCAGCTTCTTGACCAGAACCACCTTGTCATCGACGCCGTGCGCCTGAAACACGCTCTTGGCCAAATCCAGCCCAATAATCGTTATCGTCATGGTGAACGCTCCTCTTCCCGCTTTGTCCGAACAACAGCATAGCCGCTGCCGGTCACTGCGGGGGCGTCCACATCATCACCCTTGTGATGGAACGCTTTGTACTGACCGACGCCCAGTGGGCGAATATGGAATCGCATTGTTTGGGCAGGCGGACTGACACAAGACAGAGTAGGAAAGATAATCGGCTGTTCCTAGAGGCGGTGCAGTGGATTGTCCGCACGGGCAGTCCGTGGCGCGATTTGCCAGCCATGTTCGGAAACTGGAGCACGACGTTTCGACGGTTCCGTGACTGGTACGAAGTAGATGTTTTCAAACGGATTTTTGATGTCCTGTTAGAAGCGCCCGGCATGGAATACCCTATGGTTGATGCCTCCATCGTCAAAGTTCACCGGCACGGCCAAGGCGCAAAAAGGGGACTTCGAGCCAGGCCATTGGCCGTTCCAAAGGGGGCATGACGACCAAGATTTTGGCACTGACTTATGCATTGGGCAATCTTGTCCGCTTCGAGCTTCTGCCGGGAAACCGCTATGGCACTATAGGCGTTGCGCCGCTGATCGATGGCATCGACTCCGATGCTCTACTTGGCGACAAGGCCTTCGATGCCAACTGGATGGTCGAAGACCTCGACCAACGCGGGGCAAAGGTGGTTATCTCGCAGCGGCGAAACCGTCTCAACCCCCCAATGTACGAGGTTCACGACCGCTGAAATCTCTCCCGGCGTGAAGCGAAAATGACAAGACACAGGCTGCAGGCCGCTGCCGCAACGCTAGCCGCGGCTGCCGCATTGTAAGCGAACGAATAGGGATCAGTTGTGGCCCGCGCGAACACGGCAGGGAAGACGAAGGTAGCCGCCAGCGCGCCCAGATGGACGGCGGATTGGACCAACCCCAGCGAGCGATCCCGCGCGGCAACCGAAGAAATTCCCCCCGTTACCGATAGGACGAAGGGAACCAGAACCCCCTGGCCAAGACCAACCAGCACGCAGGCTGCCAGCAAGGTGACCGGCGCATGGCTTTGCGCCGCAAGAGCGAAACCACATGCCAGCATGATGAGCGCGACCGATGGAAGGAAGCGGATCCTGCCTCCGAGCAGCGGGTAAAGCAGCGCAGCGACGGCATTGGCGGCACCCGGAACGGCGATGACCCCGCCGATCGCTGCCATGGGGACGATAGCCCGCGAGGCGTTAAAGGTCGCCAGGCTGAGCAACAGGTATGCGAAGGCCAACCACAGCAGGGCCATCAGCGCGAACATTGCGAAGGCGATAGGCGGCAGTGCCGCAGGCGCACTGCGATGCCGCTTGGTGGCGTCCCTGACTGGCGGAGACGAGGGACACCCAATGGCGGTATTGACGAGCAGCAGGAAGATGAATCCGAAAGCGAGGAAAGCGACCTGCCATCCTCGATCGACCAACAGCCCAACCGCTATGCTGACCACGATATTGGCAATATTGAATACGGCGAGCATCAGGCCGTTCATCCGGTCCTTGTCACGTCCTGCATAATGTTCGGCAATCAGCATGGCAGAAATCGGCAGCACAAGGCCGACACCGACACCTGTGACGATCCGTGCCGCCAATATGGCGTCAAGGCTAGTCATATAGGCAGGGGCAATGCCGGAAACGCCGTAAATCAGCAGTCCCCCAAGCGCGATATGCTTCTTGTCAAACCACCCGGCCAGCCATCCGCACAGACCGCTGAAGATGGTGGAGGTGACGAAGGGGGCAGTGGAGACGAACAGCACCTTGTAAAGCGGCTCCTGCGGGAAGGCTTCGCGCAACGTAGCCAGCGCCGGATTGATCGCCGCGCCTTCGAAGTTCCAGGCCATCGCCATGATCAGCACCGAAAAGGCTGCGTAGGCGCTTAGGCCCGTCTTCCTCACCACTTTTGCCTCCGTCACACTGGTTCGAACGCCTCAATAGATTTCAGGAAGTCAATCATTTGTAGGAACTTGATGTCTCTTTCGCGGATGACTCTATCGGGCGTACGCTCGCCATAGTCATACATGCCACGCCCTGTTGAGGCTCCCAAATCCCCGGCTTCGACCTTTTCCCTCAATATGGGCACATCAATGCCGAGCGTGGCGCAAATGGCCTGAACGGTGTCGAGGCCGTTGAAGTCCATGCTTTGCACGATACCCACGACTGGCATGCGGATGCCCAGCACGGCCTTGACCGCGCGGTCGATGTCTTCCGGTTCGATGAGGTCGGATTGCAGCAGGTCGAACATCGCAGAAGCAAAGCTGTGCTGTATCTTGTTCACCACATAACCCGGAGCGAACCGCCTCATGGCCAGTGCGAACTTGCCCGCCTGGCGCAACAGGTCGGCTGTCCGGGCAACCACGTCGGCAGTTGTTTGCGGGCCAGGCGCGACCTCGACCAGCGGAATGATATGCGCCGGCGCGTACCAGTGCGCTGTCACCAACCGCTCCGGGTGGCGCATTGCATCGCAGGCCAGCGCGAATATGTCGAGGCCGGAGGTGTTGCTCATGATGACAGCCCCGGCGGGGGAGGCAGCATCAATGGCGCAGATGACCTCTCGCTTGATGGTTGCCACTTCAGGCACCACCTCGGCCACGAAATCAGCCTTGCCAACGGCGTGCGCCAGGTCGGTATCCAGTGCGATCCGTTTCAACAGCGGCGCAACTGCATCTGCGGCCAGGCTACCATGCTGCACAAGCGTGGCCGCGCTTTCACAAATGGCAGCAAGCGCGCTTTCAAGCAAGGGGTCGGTTCGATCCACAAGGGTGACTTGATGACCGGCGCGGGCGAAGGTGAGCCCGATTCCCTGGCCCATCAGCCCGGCACCGATGATGACGATGTTCATGGCCGTTTCCAAACCCCCGCCCAAATCATGTTGCCGCGACATGGACCTGAAGGTCAGGATGGATTGCTGCAGAAAACCAGGATCGATGCAGGCGCGTTCGCCTTGTTGAGCAGTTCCCTGTTCTCGTCCTCGCCGATGAACACGGAATCTCCCTGTCGCAGCGTCAGCTCGCCCTCTTCACCCCGCACAACGATTTCGCCGCTAAGCACGTAGTAGATGCGTTCGACCGGGGCACCGCCCCATTCCGCACCTCCGCCCGGCAGGAAGTGCGACAGGCCAAGCCAGAACTTGGTCGCGCCACTTTCCTCACGCCCATGGAGTTTAAGCGAGGTCATGCCGAAATGGCCGGGAGCGGCATATGGCAAGACTTGATCCAGTTCGACTTTCTTCATCCCCAAACCCCAATTGTCCCATATTTCAGCTTAGTACGATCAACCGATCGCCGTGAGGCCGCCATCGGCGTAGATTATCTGCCCGGTCACGAAATCGGACGCCGTCGAAGCCAGGAAAATCGCCGGGCCAACGCAATCCCCAGGATAGCCGATGCGCATAGCAGGCATGGCTGCGGCCATGCGGTCACGCTCAGCCGGGTCGGCAGGCAAAATGCCCTCCATCATTGGCGTATAGGTGATCGTTGGCCCCAGCGCGTTAACCTGTACATGGGGTCGAAGGTCCGACGCATAAGCGCGTGTCAGCATGTCGACCGCGCCCTTGGTCGCGCAATAGCCGACATTGCCGCCGCCGCCGTTGCCCACTGCGCGAGCACCACGAACCGAAGACAGGTTGATGATCTTGCCGCCGCCCCGTTGGACCATCTGTGCTCCAAAATGTTTGCAGGTCAGCATGATGCTCTTGACGTTCGCCTCGAACATCGCGTCCCATATCTCGACGGGGAACTCGGTGCCGGGGTGCTTCTTATTGAAGCCTTGGGCATTCACCAGGATGTCAATACCGCCCATTTTTGCGGTCACCTGTTCGCACAGCGACGACACCTCGCTTTCGCGGGTGGCATCACAAACATAGTACAGTACCGGGCGGCCCGTCACAGCGCCAATTTCCTCGGCGCAAGCGGCAAGCGCCTCACGATTGCGGCTGGCAAGGGCGACCTGCGCCCCTGCGTCGGCCAGGCCCAGCGCGATCGCCTTGCCAATGCCGCCCGCCCCGCCAAAGACGATAGCCATTTTGCCTTGCAGGCTGAATAGCGTCATTTTGAGCCTTCCCGTTCCTGCTGCGCCTTCCACTGGCGCGACTTTTCCACCGCGTCCCAGCTCTCGACAGTCTGCGGCTCCATCATATCCTTGACATCGGGCGCGTAACGCCAATGGGCAAGAACACCCATGTCCTTCTCGTCGATCTGCTTCTTGCCGTCGCCGAGTTCGCCCTGTGCGACCTTGATCATCGTGCTGTACTGTTCGCTGACCGTGTGCAGCTTGAGATCATTGACCAACAACCGTTCGAGCGGGCGCTTGCACAGGTTAGAGGTAATCGTGCGGGTTTCGCGGGCGACCGATTTGATGAGGCGGGCAAGTTCCCAGGCGCGTTCAATCACCTTGTCCTTGGGGACAACCTCGTTGATCCAGCCCCATTCCAGCGCCTGCTTCGCATCCCACTGGCGCGAGGTATACATCAGGTAGTTTGCGCGCTTGGTGCCCAGAAAATGCTGCATCAGCAGGGCCATTCCGTCACCCGGAACAAGTCCGTATTGAAGATGCGGATCGTCCCAGCGGCAATCGTCCGCAGCGATCGTTATATCGCACAGAATTGCCGAATCCCAATGGAAGCCGGGACCCTGCATCGCGCCGATCGTGGGGATTTCGAGGTCCATGATCATGTTCTTGATGATGTTTGTGTCATCGAAATACTGGTGATCGAAACGTTCCTTCGAATATTCTTCCCAGCCGTCGTGATCGAAATCCTGCATCCAGTTGTCACCCTTGTGGGTCCAGATCAGAATTTCGTTATCGTGGTCCATTGAGATGATACGGGTCAGTTGCGACATCGCACGATGGGCAGGACCGCTCCAGTGCATCGGACCGTCACCAGTCTTCATCGTGACTTGCAGGATTCCATCCTCGCGTTCCAGGTCGAAATGGTCCTTAAACCATTCCCGATACTCATCGAACTTGGGAAGCTGGACATAGTCCGCCATCGGCTTTTTCATATGAAGTCTCCAGAATACTGATAGTGATGTTCGAGCCAGCGTCGGACCCTTGATTGTCGCGGGGGATGAAAACGCGCTTCAGGCAAGGAAATTGCCGACCAGTTCCACGCAGTTGAAGCCTGTCACTTCCTCACCCATAAATTGGCCCGTGAAGGTGCAGGCGGCTTCATATTTGTTATCGCCGCTTGGCGAGATGATCTCCTGATCGGGCATCCCTTCCCAGATCCTGACATCAAACTCGGCATCGAACGCCGGAATGATGACCTTGTAGGCGGTGGCATAGGTCTGACCCGTCACCGGACTGGTCCAATGTTCCGATTCATTTTCAGCGAGAGGCACCATGTCGGCCATCATCACGGCACCGGAAGGGGTGAGCGCGGTCGCCCAGGCATTTTGCTTCTTGCCGTGCACGGACATGTCCCAGAGGCTTATCTTGACCCCGTTGCTGAGGCTAAGATTCATCCATTTCCACTTGGTCCGCTTCTCGAAAAAGTCGATCGGCATATCGTTCCACTGCCTGTCGAGCCATGCGTCGCCTGAAATTTCCTGGGTCTTGCCGTCAAGCGTCAAAGTGCCCTTCGCGGTCATATACGGCAGGGCAAACTGCCAGACAGGAACCTGGCCGCTGAGAAAGGGAAACAGGCCGGTTCCGCAATTGTCGAGCACCGGCCCAGTGCGCTGTAGTTCCAGTTCGATCGTTCCGGTGCCGTTCGGCAAATTGGAGCGCATCTTCATCGCATCGAGTGTTCCGACAATGGCCGAATTGGCGCAACTGATGTCAAGGCGGTCCGGGCTGACATGGAATTCGCCTGCCGGAAAGGCGTGTTCTTCCTGTGCATGCCAGCGATTTTCACGGTCGCTGATCGATATGATCGACAGCAGGATCGGGTAGCTGTCAGGGAGTTTGTTCGGGTTTACGGCCATCTGGTGAAGGATGACCTGAAACTCCCGGCCATCGGCGGCCCTGAGGCGGGACACCACGAAGTTGCTGTCTGTGTGAAAGCCGTAATGGACACCCAGATCGCGTGCATGATCGATCTGTCCCGGAACGCCCGCTACCTGCTTAGGCACAACAGGCTCCTTGGGGACGCCGGCCACATAGGTCAGGTCTGGCGCAGCCTTGCTTGTCTGGGGTGCCGCGGTTCGAGCAACTGCTTGCTTGGACTGTGTCATGGAAACCTCCTAAGTTTATCGGGAGCCAAAGTTCTTAAGCTTTCCCGACCACATCGTTGACTATTTGCCGCACCATCGATTCCGGCACTCCGTTTTTCAGCACGCGTCCTGCCTGCTTGAAACGTCCGGTGAGTTCGCGGATTTCGTCCCGGCTGGCTTCAACACCGATCCCTTCCAGAATCGATGCGGTAGACGCGCCGCCTGTGCCCACGCCCAGAACGATCCGGCAGGCATCCTGACCAACAGTCTGCGGCTGGAACGGAAAAATGAGGTTCTTGAGTGGCGTATCCTTCATCGCCTGCATGGCGTGCACGGCAATGCCGGATTCGACTTCAAACAATCCGTCGCCCACGATGGCCTTGTTCGATGCGAGGCGGATCTTGGAGATTTCTGCAACCATGTCCGATGTCGACTTCAGTCTTGCAAGGTCGATCCCGGCGTCCAGACCGAGCAAGTGCTGCGCGATCATTGCGATCTCTTCGGTTGCGACGTTGCCAGACCGCTCGCCCAGGCCGTTAATGGAACTGTGTACCATGTCTGCGCCCGCAGAAACCGCCATGATTGCGCCGGCCGCAGCCAGGCCGAAATCATTGTGGATGTGGAAGCCTACTGGCAGTCCTGTCCAGTCACGCAGCTTGCGGATGTAGTGATAGGTCGCAAAGGGGTGGCCCATGCCGAAGGTGTCGGCAATCGTGACACGGTCCAGTGGTGCCGTTTCCGCGAGCTTGCGGAAGAAGCGTTCCTGGAAATCCAGGCCCTCGATCCGCATTGCATCCCAGCCCATGAATTCGACATACATGCCCGCCTCCTTGCCCGCTTGGGCATATTCGGCGATGCGCAGCAGCAGATCGTCCGGCGTGGTCTGGTATACGTCGCGCATGAAATAGGGGTTGAGGCTGAATTCGAGCAGCATGCCGTCAGCCTTGGCGTCGATGCTGGCCCGTACATCGCTTTCATTGATCCGCACCAATGGTACGATCGCCGCTCTCAAACCCATAGCCGAAAGCGCCCGAAGCACCTCGATGTCGGGCTCGGTGACCGGAAGGCCCGGTTCGATCGAATGCGCGCCCAGCCGGTCGAGTTCGACAGCGATGGCGATCTTTTCATCGGGCGTGAAGGCAACGCGCGGCGTTTGCTCGCCATCGCGCAAGGTCACGTCATGGATCAAAAGTCGTTCCGGAAAGACCATCTGGTCGCGCACTTCAGGAAGCCAGTTGAGCGGCGATACCCAGCGGTCATCACTGAACGCCGGTTCCTGCAATGGCACGCCAAATGCCGGGCTGAGGAGTTCACCTTTCATTTCGATCCTTTCCCTCGGACTCTGGCCGATCATCGCTTTCTGCTTTTTTTGAGTGAGACACAAAAATTAAGCCGGTGTCAACGACGTCTCTGAAGTGATCGCTTCGCGCTGACGCGATGGGCACCCGGCAAAAGCGGGCGCGCGCTGCTCTATCGGCTAAATAAATCTTTATTTTTCCGTATTTTGTAGAAAGAAAGGGAAGTGCGAACCGGCGCGGGCCACCGCCGGCAAAATTTATGATCCACAGGCGCGGCAAGATGGGTGAGGGACTAAATTGAACAATGAATCAAAAACGTGGAATCGACAGAGAATCAAACATTTCACCAGAAAATGCGCCCTATTCTTGCCTGCTTGTCAGATTTAGGCCTAAGGCTACCCCGTCCGTCTGATGGAGAATGAGCGTGGATGAAGTGGCATCGCCAGCTAAGTCGGTTAAAAAGCGGCTGAGCAGCAAGCGCGAGCGGACCAAGGAGTCCCTGATCAACGCCGCAATCGCGCTTATTTCTGAAAAGGGCGTCGCCAACACTACGGTGCTGGACATCACCCAATCGCTGCAGATCAGCAACGGCACCTTCTACTATCATTTCCAGAAGATGGACCAGTTGCTGGAGGAAGTCGGACATCGGATCGTGGAGCGCCTGGTGCGCCAGATTGGACGGGTAACACGGGTCGATCCGGCGGCGCAGGTCGCGCGAGGACCAATGGTTATATTGCGGTTCTGGGCCAGAAACCCCGCGCTTCAAGCGATCTTGCTTCACGTCATGGATGATCCCGATAAGCTGCACGAAAAGCTGGAAGGCAGCCTGCACGGCGACCTTGAACGGGGCCGCCGCGTAGCGCGTTTTGCGGTAGAGAACACGACATTTGCGGCAAAACTATGCCGTTCAATCAACATCAGCGCGCTTCGCTATGGCGACTCTCTGGGGCTGAGCGAAGAGCAGCTCGCGGTACAGGCGGCCGCTCACACACTTGGAATGCTCGGCGTCCCGATGTGGGAGGCGCATGAGATTGCTATCCGTGAGTACCAGTCTCTCCAAGGTGAGGTTGACGCCTAGTGGTCCGATTATGACATTTGCATCCTCGCCGCCAGAGGATGCAAATGTCATAATCAATCCACCAGACCGCATAAACCCCGCCCCACTGACGTCGGCTGGTCGGGGTCTTAGATTTCCTTCTGCATACAATTTCGCGATGCCCCTTGGCTGCTGCGCGACATCGGCTTCAGCCTGCGCAAGCGAGCGGACTGTGCTGCTGCCGCAGCCGCCGGCGGCCCAGTGGCTGGATCAGAATATTTAAGTCGCTCTCATTTTTTGTTTGACATGATTCGACTGGAATGATCAAATCAAGCTGCACAAAGACTGCTGGGATCCTGGGGCCAAGACGGCAGCCAGAATATCTAGCGTCGGCAATTAGGAGAGACCAAATGCGAAAATCCGCACGATTTTACGCCGCATCTGCGGTTGCGCTGATTGCAGCTACGCACGAAGCTCGCGCCCAGGATAATGATGAGACGCATCTTCAAGAAATTGTGGTCACTGCCCAAAAACGTGCGCAAAATCTTCGCGACGTGCCAATTTCGGTGACCGCTGAAACGGGCGAGTCCCTCGCTCGACGTGGCATCAACGATGTCTCAGATCTGGGGCGTGTCGCCGCAGGTTTTAGTTTCCAGCGCAGCACATGGGGGCCTCCAATTCTCTCGATTCGCGGCGTCGGCTTCTACGATCGGTCCGTGAGCGCGAGCCCGACTGTCTCTGCCTATGTCGATCAGACACCGCTGCCCTACTCCGCAATGACTCGCGGCCTGACGCTTGATCTGGACCGCGTTGAAATCCTCAAGGGTCCGCAAGGCACCATTTTTGGACAGAACTCTACCGGTGGTGCCATCAACGTCATTGCGGCCAAGCCAACACAGGAACTGAGCGCCGGAGCCGACATTACGATCGGCAGGTTCTCTGCAGTGACGGCACAGGGCTTCGTCAGCGGGGGGCTAACCGATAATTTGCGGATGCGCATTGCCGGACGCTATGAATACCAGGATGACTGGCAGGTCAGCTTCGCCCCAAATGACCAACTGCTCGGCAAGCCGCCTGGAGATACCCTGGGCAAGCGGCGCTTCGCCGTCGGCCGGTTGTTGACCGACTGGGAGCCTTCCGAAACGCTCAAGTTCCAACTTTCCGTGAACGGCTGGCAGGATCGCTCCGATACGCAGGCGTTCCAGTTTGATGGGTTCAGCCCCCTCTTGCCTGCCAACCCGTTTAACGGCGCAACATTCGCCGCACTACAGCCGCTTCAGCCCTTCGGCGGGCGCAACGCCCGTCTGGCAGGCTGGAATGCTGGACAAGACCTTTCTCGCGACGACTATTACTATCAGTTTTCATTGCGTGGCGACCTGGAACTCGGCGACGCCACTTTGACGTCGATCTCATCATATGGCCGCTACCGGGAGCGTTCACTGACCGATCCCGACGGTACCGCCTTTACCGACATCGGTGTCGGCATAAATGCCAAGATTGCCAATTATTACCAGGAACTCCGCATTGGACAGTCCTCGGGCCGGTTCAAATGGGGGGTCGGCGGCAATTATGGACGCGACAATATTTCGGAAAACCTTGTGAATTTCCTTGGGGGAACAAACAACGGTGCTGGTCCTTTCCGATACAATGCAGTGGCGCTGCGAAACCGTCAGGTGGTCGATACCTATGCTGCCTTTGCCAGTGGTGAATTTGAGATCGTCGACAGCCTTAGCGCGCAGGCCGCTGTTCGGTACACCAAGCAAAACCGGGAATTTGCAGGCTGCCTCGCCGACCCTGGCAATGGACAGCTCGCCTTCGCATTCGGGTCGATTTTTCAAATTCCGACGGTTGCCGGAGGCTGCGTCACGCAAATCGCCCCAGGCGTACTGCCGCCGAACATCACGGATTCGCTCGACGAAGACAATGTTTCATGGCGGCTTGGTCTCAGTTGGAAGCCGGGAGCGGATTCGCTCATCTACGGATCGGTTTCAAGAGGATATAAGGCGGGCAGCTTCTCGGCCGTGCTTCCTGCAGTTTTCGGGTTCCAGTACGCCCCGGCCACGCAGGAATCCGTGCTCGCTTACGAAGCGGGCGCTAAAGTATCGCTGTTTGATCGCAAGGTGCAATTGAACGGCGCGGTATTCTACTATGACTACAAGGACAAGCAACTGACCGGCTCGGTCGTCGTGGTACCCTTCGGTGCGCTGCCAACACTACGCAATATCCCCAAATCGCGCGTGATGGGCGCTGAAATTGAGTTCCAGGCAAGACCGTTTGCCGGACTGGCGCTGAGCGGTGGTGTGACATGGGTCGATTCCGAAATTCGCTCCAATCCGCTTCAGCCTTTTGACACTTATGGCAATCCGGCCAATTTCATCGGGGAAGCGTTCCCCAATACGCCGAAGTGGCAGGGGAATCTCGATATCGAGTACAGTTTCAGCACGGCATCGGAAGCGCGGATCTATTTTGGTGGAGGCGTGAGCGCGCGCAGCGGAACGTCGGCCTTTATCGGCAACAGCACCTCTGTCGCACTCGGCTTTCCCAGCCTGTTCATTCCTGATTACGCACTGCTTGACCTCAGGGCTGGTATCGAAGGCAAAGACGGCCGCTGGAAGGTTCAGATCTGGGGCAAGAACGTGACCAACGCCTTTTACCTGACCGATCGCGCCAAGCCAATTGATACGGTGGTCAATTCCGTCGGCATGCCGGTAACCTATGGGCTGACCGTCGGTTTCCGCTATTGATTGCGGCCATAGCAATGTTGATCGTGCCACTGGAGGTTTGGCTACTATGAAGTATCAGGTTACTTCTGCCGACAGGCTACCAATTCCGACACGGTATCATGCCGAGAAGGCGGCGCTTGGTTACAGCGCCGTCGATCTCGGCAAGCCTCATGCGCGCTATTTTAGTCCCAAAGTCGCTCGTATTCAGGACCATGTGTTGGATGCCATAGCGCTGGGTCTGCAACCGGCGGAATATGCCTATACCATCGACGAGGCGGGCACTCGCCTGGGCCTCCACGGATATGAACCCATGGAAACAGGCGTGAGCGTTCTGCGAGATGGCCGTTTCATGATAGCCGTCCACACCCTTATGCCGCGTGTAACCGCACAGATGTGGGACTGGTGGTTTGCCTGGCACGGCCACGAGACAGCGCGCTACAAGCTTTGGCATCCCGAAGCGCATGCACGCAGCGCCATGGCGGAAGACCGTCGTGGCATTGGGCTGCCTTGGTCACAGCAGTATATTAACAATGTCAGCTATGTTTCGGAATATCTCGGCGGCCAGATGGACGATCTTACAATCCGCTTCGTCGATCCTGGTTCGCTTGGCTTCCAGTCTGCTCCAGATTCGCTTGTCGTCGCGGGGAGGCTTGGCCCAACCGCCGTGCCGATCGCCGTTGGCTGGGGCGCGCACCAGCTCCGTCCCATTGAGGGGGGTTGTGAAATGCGCAGCCGTTTTTTTCTGAACGAAATCGAGTTGCTGGCCATCCCTGCAGATTGCGTCTCGTCATGGCAGGGAAAAGTGATGGCGCGTATGCCGCGTTGGATGGCATCCCCTCTGGCCCGCAGAATCCGTCTTGATCCGGCAACCTTTGGCACCGCGCTCATGACGCACTGCGCGCAGGAGATGAACCACTTGGCAGGCATTCTCCCGAATCTTTTCGAGCATTTCAAAGACGCACCGTGACGCTGCGGGCACGGGTAGCATCGCTGCAAGAGGCCCCCTGTAGTGGTCACCGGAATGAGGAAACTATTATCTTCAGGACAAGAATGGAGCGAGGAGCATGAGCAAAGCCACGACACCGCAGCAGAGCGCTGATTTTCCCGTTCTAAGCGATGACATGTTCGATCCTGCCGTGCTGGCGGATTCCATCGGCAGCTTCCGGAAAATCAGGGATATGGGTGATGTGGTATGGTCGCCATCGCTCGGCATGTTCATCGCCGGGCGGTTCGCTGATGTGCAGAAAGGGCTCCGGGCGCATGAAGTTCTCATCAGCGGTCGAGGCGTCACGGTAAACGCAGCCCTGCGCACCGACCCGGATCAGACCGACCCCGTGGGCGTGCTGACGATGGACGGAGAGGAGCACGCCAGGCACAAGCGCCTTCTCATGAAGCCACTGACGCCCAAGGCATTGCGGGATGTGAGCGATCGCATCCGGGTCGAAGCCGAGGCGGTGGTCGCCTCCGTCGCGAACGCCCAACAGTTCGAGGCAATTAGCAGCCTTGCGTCGCACCTGCCCAAGCGAATTGTATCCCAGCTCGTGGGGCTAACCGACGTAGGTTCCGAACAGCTTTTGCGGTGGGCGGCTGCTGCTTTCGACGGCTTCGGCCCACCTGATAATCCGCGCCTGCTGAGCGCGGTTGATACCCTTGGGGAATTCCTTGCTTACGTTCCTGATCTCACCCGCGACCTGCTTGTTCCTGATGGTTGGGCAGCGCGCTTGTTTGATGCGGCGGACCGTAGCGAGATCACCGAAGACATGGCACGGTCCATGATCTTTGACTATGCAACTCCCGCACTTGACACGACGATCCTCTCGATCGGTGAACTGTTGTATCAGTTGGCAACGACGCCTGGCGCATTCGATGCCTTGCAGTCCGATCCTGGCCTGATCACCTCTGCTGTCTATGAAGCAGTGCGCCTTGCATCACCGATCCGCGGCTTCGTACGGTACGCGGTGCAGGATTTTACATTCACGACCAGCACTATTCCAGCAGGATCGCGGATATGGCTGCTCAATGCTTCCGCCAACCGCGATGAACGCCACTACGACGATCCCGACCAATTCGACATCAACCGCAATCCCCGGGATCAACTCGGCTGGGGCATTGGCTCGCACATGTGCGCCGGGATGCACCTAGCACGGCTAGAGATCGAGACGATCCTCAGTTCACTGTTGGATCACGCTAGCAGGATTGAACTCGCCGGGCAGCCAGAACGAATGGTCAACAACGGTGTGCAAGGGTGGCGAAAGCTTCCCATCACCGTGTATCCTAAGAAACTCG
This sequence comes from Sphingobium sp. MK2, assembly GCF_040170545.1. NCBI lineage: Bacteria > Pseudomonadati > Pseudomonadota > Alphaproteobacteria > Sphingomonadales > Sphingobiaceae > Sphingobium > Sphingobium sp. MK2. The sequence continues at coordinate 690 of NZ_JAZDXA010000066.1, read as the reverse complement.
ACTGAAAGACAGCGCCAGGATAAGTGATCTGCCCCGCCGAGTGGGCGGGTTGGTTTGTTAGTGGATCATGCTCGCCGCCGTCATATCCGGGCGGAGATGTAGCGAAGCGGAACCGGAGGCCGGATATGGCAGTGAAGCTGTTTCCGGCGCTGGTGGTCGGTAGCCAAGGCTACTGTACGGACGGACGGTGTGGTGTAGCCTGAGAGGGTGGCCACCGTCGATCTTCTGGTAGGGTTCGGATGCGAACTCGAACCTGGAGAAGAAGATGATGACCGACGACAGAATGGCCCTTGTTGAGCTGATGGAGCAAGGGTCCGACAGCGATTTTGTGCGCGAGATGCTGGCCTTTTGCCGCGGAGCGCATGATGGATCTGGAGATTGAGGCCAGAACCGATGCGCCCGCTGGCAATCGCAACCCAGCGCGGCTCAACCACCGCAACGGCTACTGCAAACGGGGATGGGTACCAGCGGTGTGTCGAAGAGCCAGGTCAGTCGCCTGGTTACTGAGATCGACGGGCGCGTGAACGCCTTCCTCACCCGCCCGATCGAGGGCGAGTAGCCGTACCTGTGGATCGACGCCACCTACCTCAAGGTCCGCGAGGGCGGGCGCATCGGGAGTGTCAGGATTTCCGTGTGCGGGCGGGCGGTTGATCATCAGGCCGCCATGGCTCTGATGAAACGTTCGCCGAA
>NZ_JAZDXA010000065.1:0-14891 GCF_040170545.1 Sphingobium sp. MK2 | reverse complement strand
CATATGATCGCAAGCGATCCGATCAAATTATCCTCTCAGCCTCTTGCAAGAGGGAGCCGTCCACATATGCCGGTTGCTGTCGAGGCTGCTCCCGCTAAGGCCGTACCGGTTCGGCTCGCTCGAACAAAGGCTGCGTCGGTGGAAGCCGCGGCGGTCGCGCCAAAGAATGCCAAGCGTAATGCGGCGAATCGCGACGCCAAGCCCATTGCGGCCAAGGCCGCACCGAAGCCCAGACGGAGCCGGGCACCGAAGGCCGGCGACGCTGCAGCGACGCTACCGGATACAGCGCCCGTCGAGGCGCCTGCGGCCGGCTAGTGGTGAAAATCTTACGCTTGGCACCCAACTGTCGCCCCATTCTCTGCCGTTCCAGAGCTGCCACGACCTCGTCCAATTGCCGCCATGATCGTCGCTAACCTCCCATGCTATGACGATCATCAGGTACGCGATCTTTCCCGATGACACAGCTTCGGTGCTGAGCATCTGGCGTGAGTTCATTGCAAACTCCCCGGTCAATCTCGACTATCAGGGAAATGACACCGAGTTCGCAAATTTGCCCGGCAAGTATGCAGCACCCAAAGGATGCGTGTTGCTTGCAGATCGAGACGGCGAAATCGAAGGCTGCATCGCATTGCGCGAAGTCAGCACCGCCATATGCGAGATGAAGCGGTTGTATGTGCGCCCTTCCGCACGAGGCAGTAACGTGGGCCAAAAGCTAGTGGAACGATTGATCGCGGAGGCTCGCGGTGTTGGATACCGCGAAATGAGGCTCGACGTGCAGGAAAAGTCCGTCTCTGCTCGTAAACTCTATGCGGCGTTCGGCTTCGTACCGGCGGAGCCGATCTCGTTCAATCCGGTCCCCGGCGCATCCTTCCTCGGCCTTCACCTGTAGTCGATTCGGCGCCCGATGATGGCGACAACTATCGCCCGCCGTGTCCCCGGAAACGGTCAGACCGTTCACCACCACTCATTGTCGTTCCGCCATGCCTGTGCCGAGTGCCAAGCGTCCGATTTTGACCACTAGCTCGCCAGCCTCTTCATTCGCTCCCCTCCCAATCGCAGCACGTCGTTCCAGTCTTTGAAGCCCATCGGCGGGTATTCGGTCTCGATGAGGCGTCCGGGCATCGCGTAGACCTCGATCGCGCTCGCGGCGCCGATCTCGCCCGCTATGTCATTGTCTGGGAAGAGGACGAGCCGCCTCACGTAATCGGGTATCGCAACCTGGTGCAGACGGTCGCTGCCCAGCGTCGCCCATACCGGAATGCCGAACAGGATCATCGCCGAGAGCGCGGTCTCGATGCCCTCGGCAAGACCAAGAACGAATGTCGCTGGAGCGAGCATCACGGCGGCGCGATCGGGCCGCCCGAGCATCATCCTTGGATCGGACAGGTCGCGGGCGCGGCGTGCGTCATCGCGGTCGAAGAAGGTCCGCTGGATCGCCACGAAGCGCCCGTCGGGGTGGGAACCGCCGTCGTGCAGCGCCGCGATCATTGCGGGACGGAAATCCACCGCGTCGGCTTGGCCTAGAGGTGTGCGGGGATGGAAACGGAGCGCGCGCGGCAGAATGGCAATGCGACGGCGCCGTAAGTATAGTTCGGCCGGCGTCCCGCTGAGCGGCCGAGCATCGTCCCAAATGCGTTGCGCACGCTGGCGCCGCCACAAATCCTTTCCTATGGCTGAGGACGCCTTTGCGGCTTTCTCGACATGGTGAAGGGCATTTTCGTCGAGGCGCAGGATCTCGTGGATGACGTCACGCGTGTCGCAACCGGCGAAGCATTTGAAGAGCAGCGCATGGTCCCCGACCCGCACCGAGAGGCTCGGAGCCCGGTCCGCGTGCGCGGGGCACAGGCACATGGCCCCACCGGGCTTCCATGTGCCGCCGAGCCGTTTAACGATGTCGGAACCGATCGCCTCTAATTCCGGGCTTCGGTTGTTGCTGGTGCGTACCATGGGGATATCCGAGCGATTGGCCCAGCGGAACGTGTCAACGATAATGAGACAGCCGTGTTGATAGATTAGGCTCGGATTTTCGTCTCGGTGGCGGGCGGGTTGATCCAGACTTTGGTTGGTTTTTCGGGTGGCGCGGGCGGTTTGTTGACGAAGCGCTCGGGGTTGGCGCGGAATGCGGTGTTGAGGGTTAGCTGTCGGGCGGCGTAGACGTCGTCGGCCTGGCCGTAATGGACCTGATCGGGTGTCATCAGGCCGATGCCGAAGTGGTGGTGGTCCCGATTGTACCAGTCGAAGAAGCGGCGGCAGAAGGTCTTGGCGTCCTGGATGCAGCCGAAGCGTTTTGGGAACTGCGGCTGGTATTTCATGGTCTTGAAGTGGCTTTCCGAGAAGGGATTGTCGTTGGAGGTGTAGGGTCTGCTGTGCGATTTGGTGACGCCGAGATCGGCGAGCATCAGGGCGGTGGTCTTTGCCGTCATCGAGGGTCCACGGTCGGCGTGGAGCGTGAGCTGGCCGGGCGCGACGCCATGTTTGGCGGCGGCATCCTGGAACAACTGCTTGAACAGGTTGGCATTTTCTGTGTCGGCGACGTGCCAGCCGACGACCCGGCGGCTGAAGATGTCGATGATGACGTAGAGGTAGAAGTAGGTCCATTTCCGGGAACCCATCAGCTTTGTGATGTCCCAGGACCAGACGGAGTTCGGCGCCTCGGCGAGCAGTTCGGGCTTCTGGTAGTGCGGATGGCGCAGCTGTCGCCGGCGCTCCTTCACCTCCTGATGTTCGTGAAGGATCCGATACATCGTGCGGATCGAGCAATGGTAGACGCCCTGATCGAGCAGCGTGGCATAGACCTCGGCCGGCGCGAGGTCGGCAAAGTGCGGCTCGCGCAGCAGGCCGATGACGGTTTCGCGTTCCGATGCCGTGAGCGACCGGGCAGGCTTCGGCCGGGGACGTACCGGAAGCGATGGACGCGCCGCGGCGAGCTGGCGACGGTGGAAGGTTGCGCGCGATAGTCCCAGTGCATCGCAGGTCGCGGCGACCATGGAGCGATTGGGTTCCATTTCGGCGACGACGGCCATCAGGGCATCTCGTCGGGTTCGAGCGGTATCCCCAGCAGCAGCGCAACTTTTTTTTGAATCTCGATCACGGCTTCGGCGCGCACAAGCCGGCGCTTGAGCCGCTCGTGTTCACGCAGAAGCTGAGCGTGTGGAGCCGCCAGCGGATTCACGGCTCCGACCTTGGGACCCCGTTTCACCGGGTTGAGGCCGTTGTAGGCGCCGGCTTCCCGCTGGCGCCGCCACTCCGTCAGGCTCGACGAATACACGCCCTCGCGCCGCAGGATGGCGCCGATCGCGCCAGGCGTGCCGGTGGCGCGATCGACCTCCGCCAGAATGCGCAGCTTGTCTTCGGCCGTGAACGTGCGGCGACGTGGGCGGTCCAGAAGTTCGGGGGAAGCCGCCGCTGGCGCTGACACCAGCGGCGGCCTACGGCCTCCCTCGGTGTCAGCGCCAGCGGCGGCTGCGGTCTCGTCGGTCGCGATACGGGGCATAACCATCTTGATGAATCACCTGCGACCTCAAGGCTAAACTCCGGCGGGGTCGTTGTCTCATCTTCATTGGCACGGAGGGCAGCCGCTCTCGGTCCCGGAGCGAAGTCTCAACGACGGCTTGGACGGACAGGCGGTTCAGGCAAGTGCTGGCAATCGCAGGGCTGAAGCAGCCTTGAAATCATCCGGCAACCCTGCTCTCCCTCCCCTCCCGAACGGCGCTCGCGCCGCTATCCCGATCAACGCTCCGTCAATGAGCCTCGGCCCCCGGAGCCGATACTGGTATCCACAGGTAGCGAAACCTGCCGGCCATGACGCCTAGATCAGAATAGTCCCGCCAGACGAGCGGGTACCGGCCAGTCAGCTGCAGAGGGACATCTCGTCCCCTGATCGTTCCGGCGCCGGCGCTGGCGCCCCATTGGAGTGTCCCGGCGAGCTCCTTCGCCTCGGCAATATCGAAGGCCGCATCGACCGTATCGGTGCGCCGGCGGGGTTGCCAATAGGCAGGGTCGTTTGAAACGACCAGAACGGCAGCGCCGTGGTTTGTCCGGCGAACAAAGGCCTCCATTCGCGCGACATCCTTGCAGACATCATGGCGCCGAATGTCATGGGCGCTCTGCTGGCGGAGTGTAAATCGCTCTCCGTTAACCTCGACAACAAGCCCCTTGCAGAGATATTTCAACTCCAGAGCAAAGGGTCGCTCCCCAAGGAGGAGGACATCGATCGCTCCGCGCAGGTCACCGCCAAGCGGATATTCCAATCGGATCTGCTTGTGTGGTTGGCGCAAGCGCAGCTCCATGGCGAGTTCGTGCTGGAGATCGGCCTCCGAACAGAAGACCGGACGCCGCCTGGCCATTTCGGACATGATCTGGTCGATCTCGATCAAGGTAAGCTCCATAACCACATCGAGCGCGGCATCTATACCGAGCACCGTTAAGCGAGCGTAGCACGGCGAGGAATCACCATCTGGTGCAGACAGGACAACGTGAGCCGCCTGCGCGAACGGTCCAACGGCGATTGTCGCGCATGCGTTTGGCTGATGCAATGCATTGCTTCATGAACGCCCCACTCGAACTCAGAGTCCGATTTAGCGGCCCCCACATAATCATCCAGAATGGATCAATGCAGTCCGGAAGCCATTTACGGGCAAGAACTTACAATATGGCGCGTGGAGACATGAGATTCTTTCTCGCCTGAGAAAGGAGCGTGTCATGCCCATTCGCCCTAAGATGATTCCCGTCGGTTCCCGCCCATCCGACAAGTCGGATCGGGAGCAGTTGAAATGATGGAGGGTTCGCGCATCACAGCCACCGTAAACAGGTGCAGCATGGTCGATTTTGCAGAACAGGTGCAGCGGCTGCGAGCAGATGAGTTCGGCCGGGACTTATTTACGATTCCCGCATTCGAGATGCTCCTCGATCTCTATACCTGCAGGAGTCGCCAGCCGCGTTCGCTGACCGCTCTAACAGCAGCATCGAGCGCATCGGAACGGAATTCGCAACGGATCGTCCACCGACTGGCTCAACGCGGGCTGGTCAAACTCCGACGCGATCCGAACGATGGCCGAAGGATCCTTGTCGAGCTGGAGCCGGCGGCGAGAGAATTGCTCGACCGCTTCTTTGACCGGTTGGTCGAACTCGTCGCGGTTCCGCCAGCGCGCAAGCAGAACGAGGGCTGATGAGGCGATGCAGATGGGAAAATGGGAGTTCCCTTCTTGTAGCGCCTTGCAACCATCTGGAAATCGTTGCAGAGTTTTCGCGCAGCGCGGGAAACGGCTGGGGACCGCCTGCAGGATAAACCTTCCAGGCATGACAACGTGTCCATCCATGACGGTTGGGCGCACGCATTGGACGCTATTGCCCGCCACCCTTGGGTGGTCCTGTCATGCTGTCTTCGCTACTTTTCTGGCGTCGCCCTTTGGCGCGCTTCGCCCTCCAAACGTGCGCGTAGACCAATGTTTCGCGGCAACGGGGATGATGGCATCTGCGCGCGTGCGTCTGCACGCTATGAAGACCGCCAGTTCGAAGCCGTTTATCGAAGGGAGGCGCCGAAGCTGCTTTCCTTTCTCAAGCGGCGCATCTGGCTCGAGGAGGACAGGCATGATCTGGTGCAGGAGGCTTTCACGAGGTTGGTCGCTTCGCGATCCACCGCCGCCTTGAGCAATCCCGGGGCTTATTTGCAGGGCATTGTTCGACATCTCCTGGCCGATCGCGTGCGCGCCTGGACCAAGGCACAATCCTTCGATCCCGTGGTATATTCGGCCGGCGAGGAGATTGCCGGGCCGGACGCCATCGCGGAAATGAACGAGATGCGGCACCGCTATCGACTGGCTGTCGAGCGCCTCCCGCCAAGGACGAAAGAGGTATTTTTTTTACATCGCGCTGAAGAACTCGGGTATAGGCAGATAGCCGAACAACTCGATATCAGTATCCGGACCGTGGAGTGGCATGTGGCGGAGGCCATTGTGCGCATTGGCAAGATTATCGGAAATGCCCATGGCTGAAGATGAGATGCCGGAGGCTATGCCGAGGATGGACCAGCAGATGCGTGAGGCATCCCTGTGGTTCGCCAGGATGCGGGGTCCTGATGCCGAGGAGTGGCGCCCCCAGTTCGAGCAGTGGCTCGCCCTCGGGGCATCGCATCGAGGCGCATACAACGAAGCTGGCGAGATATTCGCATTGGGGCGCTTCATGGCGGCTCAGGACGAAGAGCAAACCGGTGAAGCCAACGACAATGAAGAGAGCGGCCGCGCTTGGAAATGGGTGGCAATCGCAGCCAGTCTCCTCCTGACCGTCGGTATCGGAGGATGGATCGCAAAGGTGGAGTTACCAGGCGCTGGAGACGCTCCGGTCCAGGTGGCACAGCCCAAGGTTGATCAAACGGCCGAGCGCCAGCGCTATGCGACGCTGAACGGTTCCCGAAAGACGGTGCGGCTCGCAGATGGTTCGTCGGTCGATCTCGATCCCAACAGTGAACTCCTCACGAGCTTCAGCACTGGTCGGCGCGAGTTGAAACTCGAACGTGGTGGTGCCCGCTTTGATGTTGCGCATGAGACGCGCCCCTTTGTCGTCCTAGCTGGTGGAGGAAGCGTGACTGCACGCGGGACGATCTTCGACGTCAGTCTAGATCGCTATGAGCGTGTAACCGTTAGGCTGCTGCGCGGTGCAGTCGACGTCGAACGCCCCAGCACTATCAAGGGAACGACCGGCCGGACAGCCGTGGCGCGTCTTGAACCGGGCGAGACCCTCAGCTTCGCGGCTATCACGCCGACCGTGCTTCGATCCGCGCCGGGAAGAGCCGAGCTTCAGCCTATAGCCCCGCTACCGGCCATCTCGGCCGTGCGTGAGTATGAGCGCACGCCCCTCGCTGCGGTCGTGGCCGAAGCCAACATGGATTCTACAACCGCTATCCGTTTGGGCGATCCGAGTATCGGGACGTTGCGAGTTAGCGGCCGATTCCGGGTAAATGATGCCGATCAGGTCGCCGACCGACTTGCAACTCTGTTCGATCTTGAAGTCGAAAGGACCAAACCGGACGAGATCACGCTCCGGAAGCGATAACCGAAAACTTTTTTGTCCCTTACCCCGTAGGTTGCAGTTTTGTTGCGATGCTCCCTGAAAATCTCGCCAAATTGTCGGGAGTTTCGAAGGGGGCACAAGATGGTTCGAATGGGGTATCGGTTTCGGTGTGCTCTCCTTGCAGCGGTGGCGATCGGTACGCTGGTGCCAGTCGCTCCCGCATTCGCCCAGGAGCAGCACCGCATCGAGTACAACATTGAGGCCGGCGACCTGGGTGAAGCTCTCAAGACCGTGAGCCGCTTGTCGGGGAAGGAGATCATCTTCCACTCCGAGGCGGTGCTTGGAAGGCACGCGCCGCGGCTGCGTGGAAGCTTTAGCGCGGATGAAGCTGTCCGGGCGCTTCTGGAAGGCTCCGATCTTACGGCCCAGTACCGAAGGGATGTTGTCATCATCCGGGGGCGATCGAAGGCGTCGAGCGGACTAGGTGATCGCTCGGCGGATGGATCAGATATTGTCGTGACAGGATCAAGGATCAGGGGCGCTGCCGCTGCATCACCTGTGATAGTGATTTCCCAAGAAGAGATGAGTATCGCCGGCATGTCCAATGTGGACGAAGCGATCCGTAGCATTCCCCAGAATTTCAGCGGCGGCCAGAATCCCGGTGTGGCCCAGGGTGTCCCGGAGCGGAATGGCGCGAACTATGGCTCGGGTTCTTCGATCAATTTAAGGGGTCTGGGCCAGGATGCGACATTAACGCTGCTGAATGGGCACCGCCTCGCCTATAATTCGGCGTTCCAAGGCATCGACGTCTCGACGATCCCGTTTGCGGCGGTCGATAGAATCGAGATCGTCGCCGACGGTGCTTCCGCAGTGTATGGATCGGATGCAGTCGCCGGTGTGGCAAATATCGTGTTGTCCCGTGACTTCGATGGTCTTTCGACTTCCGCGAGATTTGGCGCGTCGACCGACGGTGGCAACGAACAGCAGCAATATTCAGCGGTCGGTGGAAAGCGCTGGTCGACCGGAGGAGTGCTGCTTGCTTATGAGTTCGCGAAGACAATTCCGGTCATCGCCCGCCAGCGAGATTACACCTTCAGCCTGTGGGGCGATACGACCATCCTGCCCGAAATAAAACGGCACAATGCGATCCTCAGTGGACATCAAATGCTCGCCCCTAATATCGAGTTCAAGGTCGATGCCCTCTATAATTGGCGCGATTCCGGATATAACGTTCCATTTACGAACACCAGAGACTACAAGGTTCTTGGCAGTTTAGGTTGGTTTAAAGCCCAAGCCTTCGCGCTGGCTCCATCCCTCAAGTTCGACGTTTCAAATGACTGGAATGTTTCATTGACGGGTGTCTATGCTCAGGACAATACCGACTATGGGTCCGAGACCTACCAGAACGGGTCCGTCGTTTCGGTTATCGCTGGCACCTACCATAACACGACCAAGTCTGTCGAACTCGGCGTCGAGGGAAAACTCATCGACCTCCCTGGAGGTCCTGTCCGCCTCGCATCGGGCGTAGGCTATCGCAACAACGACTATACCTCCACCCGTGTGCGTCAACCACGCGGAATCGATGAATCGCAGGGCGCCAAATACGCGTTCGCCGAGCTGAATTTCCCATTGATCGGCCCCAGCCAAGACATCGCGTTCGTGCATCGCCTCACGGTCAACCTTGCAGCTCGCCATGAGGATTATGATAATATCGGCAATGTCACGACCCCAAAGATCGGCATGATCTACTCGCCCATATCCGGCATCTCTCTCAAGGGATCGTGGGGGCGTTCATTCAAGGCTCCGCAGTTCTATCAACAATACTCCCTCAGGAATGCAACAATATATGACGCTAGCGCAGTTGGAGGATCAACATATCCTGCTGGGTCATCTGTGCTCTTCCTCACCGGCGGTAATCCGAATATTGGCCCGGAGCGCGCCACGACTTGGACCGCCACAGCAAGCCTTGATCCCGGATTAATACCGAATGCGTCACTCGAGATAAGCTATTTCCATGTAGACTATCGCAACCGCGTCGTATCGCCGTTTCCGTCCTCCGCGAATGCATTGACCAATCCGGTATTTGGATCGTTGGTCGCGTTGGATCCAACCGCCACGGAGATTGCTGGAACTTATTCTTCTGCCGATCAGGTCTTCAACGCCAGCGGTCGCCCATATGACCTTGGAACCGTCGTCGCGATCGTGAACGGCGTGAACCGTAATGCGAGCAGCCAGAAGGTCCAGGGCGTCGATTTCTCCGGGCGATACGGCTTCGAGCTACCGAGGGCCGGGCGGCTCACGCTTCACGCCGACGCCAGCTATATAGAGAGCAAGCAGCGGCTATCGGACGGTCAACCCATGGTCGATCTTGCCGGCACGATTTTCAATCCGCCACACTTCAGAGCGCGCGGCGGGGCTTCATTCGACAACAGGTCGACCAGCGGCTCTCTATTCATCAACTATATCGGAGGCGTAACCGACAATCGGTCGGCAGCCCGCCCCGGCGTGTCGTCGATGACGACTGTCGATTTGAGCGCTCGCCATCTGGCAATGGGTGAATCCCGAGACGGCCCTAGTCTTGAGATCTCCGCCACGGTGCAGAACCTATTCAACGACAAACCTGACATGATCGCCAAGACGTTCGTCTACGCAACACCGTTCGATTCAACCAATTATTCGGCCGTCGGACGGTTCGTTAGCCTCTCGATCACAAAGCGCTGGTAAATCATGATCATCGATTGCGCGTTTACGGGCGCTCGTACCAGCTTGCTCGTCATGAGCCTGCTTTCAGCGACGTCCGCAATGGCTGCCACTTCGAACCGGTGTCCTGGTCTCCTTCCGGAGAAGGATATGGCCGGCCCAAAGCGGAACCTCACCGCCTTGGACCTTGTGCAACTGCGCGATATCGGATCACCGGAAAGTTCCCTCTTTCGGTATGATCATCCGATGGCAATTTCGCCAGACCGCAACCGGCTTGCCTTTGTGGTCCGCCGTGCAGATCCGGCGAGCAACACCTATTGCAACGGACTGGTCATCCTCGACCTGGCGGACAAGGGCCTGCACTTGATGGACGTGTGGCGGGGTTTCTTGGCCGAGCCGCCGCTCGCAATCCGCCAATTGGTGGTCAGTTCGGGAATGCCGGCCCAGAACAGACCTGTCTGGCGGCCGGATGGCCGGGCTCTCGCCTGGTTGAAGCGGTCGGATCGCCGCACTGAAGCATGGATAGTCGATATCGCGACTGGAGAGTCGCACCTGGCAACGGGACTAGCCTCGGATGTTGAAAGCGTCGCTTGGTCTGCCGATGGCCGGTCTCTCGTTCTCAAGACGCGCCCCGAACTTGCGCAGAGAGACACGCGAAGCGCCGATGAAGCACGGCGCGGCTTCCACTATGATGATCGGTTCATGCCGAACCAGGGAGATCGGCCACTCCTGATGGAGCCTCTTCGCACCGTGACGGAAACCGTCGCGGTTGGAAACGCTCCGTCGATTGGGAATTTGGCAACCCGTCCTCAAGGACAAGCTGCACTGAGTTCAAGCGAGGAGAATTCCGTTGCGATTGGTCCGAACGGTCGCTGGGCATGGATCGCAAAGCTCGATGATACCCTGTTCAGCGAGAGCGTCGTATGGTCGACGGCACCGAACGGGAAACCATTGCGCTGCGAATATGAGGAATGCAGCGGGGATGTGTTCGCCCTCGATTGGAGCGACAGCAGAAAATCGCTCGTGTTCCTGGTCCGTCGCGGATGGAAAAATGAGGAGACGATTGTCTATCTCTGGAACGGTGTCGATGCTCCGAAGACGCTATACGCGACGCTCGACACTCTGGCGGACTGCAAGGTCTCATCGTCGGCCCTGCTGTGCCTGAAAGATGGTGCGACAGCGCCACGCAGGCTGGTGAGCATCGACCTGCAATCGGGCAAGGGCATCGTACTCTTCGATCCCAATCCAGAGTTTGAATCGATCGCGTTAGGGTCGGTTCAGCGTCTCCGGTGGAAAAACGCGAATGGTCTGGAAGTCTGGGGAGATCTCGTGCTGCCCCCCGGCTACGACGGGGAGAGCAAGCTTCCGCTAGTCGTCGTGCAGTATCATAGTGACGGATTTCTTCGGGGTGGCACCGGAGACGAGTACCCAATCCAGCTATTCGCGACTGCGGGATTTGCGGTCCTCAGTCTCGAGCAGCCGAACTTCATCGCCCGCATCCTGCCGAACATTCGGAATTGGGATGACGCTAATCGGGAGGATGAGACCGCATGGAGAGAACGCCGAAGTCTCCTATCATCGTTGGAAATTGGGGTCGCGAAAGTCATCGACATGGGCGTGGTAGATCCAGCCAGGATCGGGCTGACAGGCCTGAGCGACGGCGCAACCACGGCCCAATTTGCTTTGATCAACAGTCGAACCTTTGCGGCTGTCTCTGTGAGTTCCTGCTGCATCGACCCCAACACGGTCATGATCTATGGCGGCGAGCGTTGGGCGCGCGTCAATCGGAGTCGGGGCTTTCCCCGCACCGTCGATCGTGACGAAGCGTTCTGGCGCCCAATGTCGCTTGCATTGAACGCATCGCGCGTGAAAGCGCCGGTGCTGATGCAGCTTCCAAGTGATGAGTATCTGTTGGGCCTGGAAAGTTTTAATGCTCTCCGTGAGTCCGGCTCTCCCGTAGAGCTCTATGTTTTTCCTGATGAGCGCCATGTAAAGTGGCAGCCAGCACACCGCCTAGCGGTCTACGAGCGAAGTCTCGATTGGTTCAACTACTGGCTCCGCGGACAAGAAGATAACGCGGATGCCAAGCGCGAACAATATGACCGTTGGAGCCGCCTACGCGCTATAAAGCAGCGGTGTCTTTCCCTGTCTGGACATGCGCCTCTCAGTCCATGAGTGTATCCAAGCCTCGACGTCCACGATCCTGAGTATTCTCGAATGGGTCAGACCACGAGCCGGCCCGGCATGATCGATCGCGCGCAGAATAGCCTCGCGATCGATAATTCCCCAGGAGGCGAGCATCCCGTCGCCAACGATCTCCCGAATCTGGGTTTTCTTAGCCTCGAAGAGATCAACCAAGAAACTCTCGGGGGTGCCCTTGTCGCGGCGCCGGACAACACCATCCGGCAATATATTTGAAAACGCCTCTCGTGCTAGCACTCGATTCTGACCGCCCTGACACCACCGCCAACTGGGCTTGCTCAGGCACCACTCAACAATTGGTTGAGCAAGGAGCGGGTAGATCATCGGCTTCCGTGAAAAGCTCTCCAGATGGTTCTCGATTTGGAGTAACAGCGCGATATGCGCTGCGCTTCCGGGCAGACCTCCCTCCGGTACGTTGAACCAGGGATGCAGTGAGGGATCAATATGTGGCTCGTCCACCCGCTCAAGGAGAAATTCTCGATCTGCCAGCCACCTGTAAGTCGGCGGCATTCGCCAGGCGCGACGCATTCCCCGAGTCAGTGCCGTGAGAGCGGAACAGCCAGTGAGTTCGCTTAGGTCGCCTGCCGAGCGAAGAACTCCGCCGATATGTCGCCAGACGAGAAGTCGGTCCGCAACGGGGGCGACCGATTGCAGGGAGCAGAATACATTGTCCCCACCCGCCCCATTTACATAACCATCGGCGCCGATCCGCTGGGCGACCTCACGCGCCCGGCAATCCCAGGCCTGAACGAAAGAGCGCGTGGTCGGTCGGGGAAGGCTGCTGGCGGCAGATGTCGATAGATCGACCTCCTCCACATCAAGTTGCACCGTTTCCATTGGTAGTCCAAATGCGCCCGCGACCGCCGAAGCGAAATGAATCTCGTCCCCCGATGCCTGAGAAGTAAGGAAGTTCAGACATGTCACGCGATTTGCTGGGGCTAGGGCTGCTGTAAGAATTGAAGAATCCAAGCCTCCCGACAGATCCACAAGCAAATGGTCCATGCCGGCGGTGAGGCTGCGCGCGCAGGTTTCTACGAGAGCGCGCAATTCCTCAGCCTCGCCGTCCTGCTCATGATAATTGCTGGCTTGAATCGCAAACTCCCAAGGCGACCAAAGCGTATCCCGCACGACCGAGGCAGGTCGAATCAAGAGGCGCTCCCCACGGAGAAGTTCCACCAGCCCGCGGAATCCCGTTTGCGATGGCCGTAGTGAGATCGCGCGTAAGTGCTGGACCAGATAGGAATGATCCAGGTCGGGATCGAGCAGACCAAGCTCAACTAGAAGGGTTGGGTCAGAAGAGAGGGAGATACTATCGTGTCGTGAAAGATAATAGCAGGGCACCGATCCGGACGGGTCGCGGATAACGAGATCCAATTCCTGGGTTGTGAGAATTGCAACATATCCGCCCCAAAAATCGGACATCAGAACGCGCCCATGGCTGTCGAGGATGCGTTCCGCCTGAGCATCGGTCATGCTGACAAGCGGTTGCGAGTTTTCGCGCTCGTACAGCTTGCCTAGTACAATTCCACGTCCACCGGGCAGCTCAACAATTTGGGAGTTCGAATGTGCGAAGACGGCAACATGTCGCCCGGAGTAAACTAGCTCCAGGCTCAATGCAGCACAGATTCGATTAAGATCGACAGTCTTGTCGTTATCGATTTTACGGAGTAAAACATATCTCATATTCAGATAACTAGGATTGGTGTAAATATTCTCACGATCTCGTGTCGATCGTTGAGTATACGATCATTATCCTGCACCCAACTGTGGGCGCCAAAAGGAGCCAGTTTCACTCCTATAACTAATTTTGCGTCGATCCCTCTGCCTGCCAAATACCTTGCCAAGCTCATTGACCGCAGCAAACATTTATTCTCGGCTGTGATCAGAGCCCGAGCTGCTTGGAGGCCCCAGATAGTCTGAAGTGTACAACGCCAACCACCCTCCGGTGACTTCGGTCGTGACGTCTTCCTGGCTCGGAGATCGTCGATTAGGCCCCTGATGTTCTTTCTACGTAAATGCCACGCCGTGTTGCTAAGCATGGACCATATGCCGATGGCGTGAATGCTCGGTCCGATGGTTGGGATCTCATCTAATGCCGTTGAAGTTGGTCGATCGGGAAGCAGACAGGGGCTAAGATTTCCGGTCGAGTGCTGGGTGGCCAGAGGCTCCCAGGCCAGCAAGCGACCCAGAGTTAAGGGGGCTTCAACTGCTTCCGCATTGTCAGCTACGAACGCGTCAAACTGATGATCGGCCTTCAGACTCAATCCGAAGTATCGATCGTCATGCAGGTCAAGAAACAGATGTCTCTCGCCTACCCGGCAGAAGGTGAGGCCGTCTCGAAGAGCATAGGGCATGACGCCTATTCCTCCGGTATTCGGCGCGCGAGCCGAGGCCCGCGCGCCGCTGCGGTTATTCGTCGGTGAGGCCCATCAGGACCTGCTCGCCAGCGCCGTCGTTGCCGCCGATGCCGGGGCCCTTGGTTTCTTCTGTGACCGACCCGAGGTCGATCAGTTCATCGACGTTGCGATCATCGTTGCGTTCCATGACACACTCCTCTTCATCTGCCGCGACAAAAGCGGCAGCCCCACGCTAACGGTGTCGAAGCTGCACTTGTGACGAATATATCCAGCCAAATTGACGCGATATCCGTTTGCTGTGCCCCACGATCTTGACCCGAGTGAAAGGCCGATCGAGGAAGAGTCGCTATCACTTTGAATTAACTACCTTTGTCAGTGCTCCGCAGAATCTTGGATAATTTTCCATTGATTGGCGATTTTCCTCGCATGATACGCTTCAATGCGTCGCCGAGTTGCCTTGCGGAAATTCGCAACCTCCATGCTAGCGAGTATTGCCAACTCCTTTTCGGCAAGGGCCGGTTTGGCCGCCTCACTGATCCGACTATAGCCCGGCTTATTCATGACAGCGGCGTAGTTTGCCTGGATTGGCGGGCGACGGCACTGGCGGCGTGGACGGGACGAGCG
>NZ_JAZDXA010000064.1:0-14970 GCF_040170545.1 Sphingobium sp. MK2 | reverse complement strand
GTCCTAATTCCACTATCCTGGCACATCTCAGTGCCGTCTGGGGAGGGCGGCAACCACCCCATCTCGTTTGACTGCTCGATATCCACTCGCAAGGCCTCCATGTGCCCCGCGAAATTCACCCCTGTCCCGATCCGCACAAGGCCGGGTTCTGTCCGTGCTTACGTCCAGTGAGCGAGGCAGCAGCCAGTTACCGAGTGTCATCTTAGGCAAACCCACCAATGTATGGCGCTCTGCACAGCAAGTCGTCCGACCCTCGATGATCAGGAGCAAAATCTCTTCTCCCATGCTCGTCCCTCTAGGAGGTGGACTGGCGCCCTAAAAAGCCGAGAATTGCGGCAGAAAAGGCGTCGTTTGCATCGCCTGCGACCATATGCGTGGCATCGATAATATCGGTATATTCAGCATGCGGTGCCAGTTCGCGCAGATGTTCGACAGCGCCTTCCGAGACAAGATCACTGGATCCGCCCCTGATCAGATGCAGCGGTAGCGTCAAATTAGCGGCAGCCTTGTATAATATATTGACTTGCTGCTCCTGATGCGCGGTGTCGCTGCAATGTGCAGCCACCATATTGCGAATAAATGCTGGATCCCAGTGCCAGTAATAGCGGCCATCCTCTTTCTGCCGGAGATAGTGCCGTAGGCCACCACCCGCTCTGCGCTTGCGACGATGTGGCATGTAGCGCGCAATGACTTGTGCAGCTTCTTCCGGAGACGAAAAGCCAGTCTCGACATGTTCTTGCATGAAGCTGACCACCCGCATCACGCCGCCCGGCTCGATACGCGGGGCTATATCTACAAGAGTGAGCGATGCGAAGCTGCCTGGGGCGAGGTCTCCTTCGGCTATCATTCCGGCAAGGCCGCCGAGGGAGGCGCCTACCAGAGCCGGTTTGCGATCCATTCCTGATGCTACCGCGACGAGATCGGCCGCAAAGTCGCGCACGTCATACGCACCTGCGCTCGACCAGTCGCTATCGCCATGCCCACGCATGTCTATAGCGATAGCGCGAAACCCCGCCTCGACCAGATCTTGCACTACCCGCTTCCAGGCGCGGCGAGTCTGACCCGCCCCGTGGGCAAGCAAGACGGGCATCGCCCTGCATTCGCCCTTCACTTCAGCAGCCAGGCTGATACCAGCGGCTCCATCGATTTTGCAATTCTTCCCGGTCATCCACCAGTCTCGATCCTGCAGGCCCGATTGAAGATAAACCCCTTAGTCCATTTTTGGCTTTGCCTTTGCGCCACTTCAGGACGTTGCATCCACACACGCGCGAAGAATTGAGAGGGTTGTTCTATCGTCCTGAGTTCGTGCTTCACAGAAGCTGATTGCGCGCCTGTGCATGAAGACGAGGGTTGGTCCGTTCCTGAGCGGTCGATCGCGATCATCTATTTCCGTTCCTCAGTCGTGGGCCGGTAGTCAGGTAGTTTGGGAGATCCCAAGCCTTCCCGGTCAATCTTCTTGGCCGCATCGCCCACGCGTCGAACTGGTTCGCGAACGGAGCGGGCGGTTTCGGCGATTTGTTGCGCATCCCCTTCCAATTGCCTGATCCGGGGCCGTGCGTGTGCAATGGATAGGCCCAGAGACCGGGCCTTGCCTTCGGCATCATGCAAGGGCCGGCCGAGGCTGTCGCGAAGACCGCCCCGCGATGCCTCGAGCCTCAGGCGAAGCCTCTCCGCGTCGTCTCCCGCCCGAGCCATTACATTCCCTAGAGAATGGATCCTGTCTTCCTGCAGGGCCTCCCCCGCGATTTGACTGACATCGCTTTTCCAGTTCCGCGAGCGCAGCGCGAGTTGGCCAAGACGTTCCTCGATGGATCGCTGACCGGCAGGGTCCAGCTTCTTTGCGATGCTCTCGGCACCTGACGATATCTTGGCGATCATCTCGCCTGGATTGAGGTCGCCGCTGAGGAGGCCGCCGGTCTTCACTGGTACAAGCGGGAATGGCTGTCCCGCTTGAACTGTAAGTGCCGGTTCACGCTTGTTGCTTCCCGCCAGGCTTATCTCTGCCGATCCATCGAAGAATGATTTATCGACCGACGCTGTCACGCCTCGATGGAGTAAGATGTCCTTGGTAAGGACGAACCGGACCACGACCGTATCCGGATTTGAAGGTTGGAGCCGGACCTGGGTTACTTTCCCAACGGGAACACCAAGAAGGTTGACGCCCGATCCGATTTGAACGCCGTCGACCGATTGTTTAAACTGCACCTCATACGTGGCCCCGTCAGCCTCACGTGACTGGATGAGCCACAGGGTGAACCCAATGACGGCGGTTATGAGCAGGCCGACAACAAGGCTCACCTTCAACCAGTTCGAACGCGTTTCCATGTGACCTAGAAATCCTGGAGCCGGTAGCGCGACAAATGAGCTTTTAATTTTCGCGAGATTTGGAACGTGATCACCGCCGCTTCACTCGTTCGCCAATTGCCAGGGCAATGGAAAGCACCGACAGCAGCCCGGCGATGATCGGTTCCGAGGCGAAAAGGATTGCAGCACATATTCCCAATGCTGCGGGGTAGAGCTGGGGAGTGGCTCTGCTGTTGCGCTCATCGCCGCGCAATCGTTCAAGATCCCTGGGTGCGATACTGACGGTGATCGATCCGGTACGCGCAACTCTCTCGATCTGTCCCACCAGGCTCGGCGTTGACAAGGCGGCTCTTCCAAGCGCTGCAAACAGCTTGCCCGCTTCGCCACGCAATCGCGCCGGACTCGTTCGCTCGCGCATCAGTTCCTTTGCCAGCGGAGCCAGTTCTCGAGTGATGTCGAATGTCGGATCGATGCGCCGGACAAATCCCTCTGCCGTGAGCAGCGTCCGGAGCACCAGTGCCAGATCGGGCGGGAGCGCGAGATGAAAGTCGCGCAGTATCGCAAAGACGATTTGGAAAATGTCGGTAAGGTCAATTTGCTCGAGCAGAACATTGCTGAAACGGTTGATCAGTTCGGCCAGGGCCTCTTCCAGCCTGACACGGTCAACATCAGGGTCGCCCGCCCAAAGCAGCAGAATATCGACGACCCCGCCTGTGTCCTCCGCCGCGATCGCCAGGCCAAGCCGTACCAATTCTTCCCGGCGTCGCGGCAGAAGCGTCCCCACCGCTCCGAAGTCGATAAGCCCCAGCGTTCCGTCCTCCAGGAAAAAGACGTTGCCGGGGTGGGGATCGGCGTGGAAATGACCATTGATGACGATCATGTGGAGGATCGCCTGCGCATAGGTGCTGGCGAGGCTAATGAGATCAAGGTCGCTTTGCCGCGCCGCCTCCAGATTGCTTGCCGGAACGCCTCGAAACCGCTCCTGTATGTTGACACGCCTGCCGGACAACTCCCAGTCAAAGCGAGCCGTTCGCACGCCGAAAGCTTTGAGATACTCTCCGATCGTATCGCTGGCGCGAGCTTCCGCGCCAAGGTCCATTTCCCGATCGATACTTTCAGCGAAGTGGCGCAGCAGTTCGTCCGGCTTTAGTCGCGCGATCTCGGGGATGCGGCGCTCTGCGATCCGGGCGACGCGGCGCAGCAGCCGAAGGTCGGCGTCGACAATCCGCTCGATCCCGGGACGACGGACCTTGACGATAACGTCCCTGCCGTCGAGCAGCGTTGCTGCATGGACCTGAGCGATCGAGCCGGCCGCAATCGCTTCGTCTTCAAAGGAGGCGAAATAGCTTTCCACAGTTCCGCCGATCGCCTCTTCGATAAGTGGTCGCACGGTGGCGAACGGCAGCGGCGGAACCCGGTCCTGAAGTTTCGAAAGCGCATCGATCCAATCGGGCTCCAGCAGATCACTTCGCATTGCAAGAATCTGCCCGAACTTGACCGCTGCAGGACCGATATCTTGCAGCAGCGCAACGACTGCTTCTGGTCGAGCGCTATCAAATGGTTCCTCACCACCCAGTCTGAGACCTAGCCGGGAGGCCATTCCCTTGAGGCCGTGTCGCCCGAACAGAAGCAGGATTTGTGCGAACCGCTCCCGCTCCTTCAATGCGACCGCTTCAGGCCCGTCCATCAAATGAGGATCAGCCATCATTATGTGCCTTGAGCGTGGGGACGCGACCTCGGCGGAAGCCAGCTTGCGTTTCGAGTTGATCCACGACCTTGTCGAGGTGAAGGATCGCCCTATCCAATGCTTCCAGTTCTTCCGCGGTCAAGCTGCCGAAGGTCTTCGCCACAATGCCATCGTAGAGTGGCAGGGCCTGCTCCAGCATCGCCCTGCCTGCGTCCGTGATTTCCACGAGCTTTACACGACGGTCCTCTTCAACGGGCGAGCGCGTGACCAGATCATTCTGCTCCAACCAGTCAATCGCCTGGGTTACCGTGCGCGGGGCCTGATCGAAGAAGCTTGCAATATCGGTTGAGCGGCTGGGTTGCTCGGCGAGATATACCAGCAGCTTAAGACGGGCCATCGATGCTCCTTGGGACGCAAGGTGCGTGTCGATCAGCCGCCGCATTCTGTACCAGGTCCAGCCAAAGGCCGTCGCGAGTGCGCGCAAATGAACTTCCTGAGGTTCCATATGTTATGTCCTTGCTCAATCTTCGATGGCATGGCAAGGGGAGAGGATAAAGTTATGACTGCGACGAAGCTGGCACCTCTTGGCCCATGGCGTGCCATTGCTCGATCATCATCGTGAGACCCCAATGCTTGACCATGCCAAGGTTCAAGATATGCGCTGCGTGGCGTTGATGCCAGCAGGAGCCGAAATCGTCCGCTGCTCAATTCCCATGCTGCTAGTGCGATGATCGCGGCAGATTGGCATATTGACGAGGGTGGCGGCCCGACTCTGCATGTGAGCGGTGACTGGACTTCGCTTGCTTTGGGCGATGCGGCAGGGCGCCTGGGTGCCCAGGCGGCCAGGAGTCTAGACGTGCAGCGTCTCGATCTTTCTGCTCTGGGGCGGATCGACACTGCCGGTGCCCTCCTGCTTTTGCGGTCCATGGCTCCAGACGCCGATATAGACTTTGGCGAAAGAGAGGATTTGCAAAGGCTGATAGACCTTGTTCGACCTGCCCTTGAACAAGATACGGCCGGTAAGGCTGGCGTCACTGGTGTTCTGGGATTTTTCGAGCGCTTCGGCCGTCAGGTAGTCGGGATCGCCGATGACGCCTACCAGATGCTGGTGTTCACTGGAGAGCTTATTGTCGCGCTCGGCCGTACGCTTGGCAATCCTCGCCGACTGCGCATGACGCCGCTTGTCGCGTTTATGCAGGACGCGGGCATTAATGGGCTTCCGATAGTTTTTATCATGACCTTCTTCATCGGCGCGGTCATTGCGCTCGTTGGCACCAACCTTTTGACAACGCTTGGCGTTGAGGTGTTCACGATCCAGTTGGTGGGCGTGGCCATCCTGCGCGAGTTCGGCGTGGTGATCACTGCCATCCTTCTGTCTGGACGTTCCGCATCTTCCTTTGCCGCTCAGATCGGTTCGATGCGGATGAACCAGGAAACCGATGCGATGCAGGTTATGGGCGTGGACCGCTTCGATGCGCTGGTAATCCCGCGCATCTTAGCCGCGCTTCTCATGATGCCTCTTATGACCTTCTGCGCGGATATCGGCGGTCTTGCTGGCGGACTCTTGGTCAGTTGGGTGACGATTGATATCAGCCCGGTCTTCTTCATCCAGCGTACGCTCGAAACGGTGGACATTAAGCATTTCTGGATAGGCATGTGCAAAGCGCCGTTTCTGGCTCTGATCATCGCTGCTGCGGGCTGTCGGCATGGCCTTATGGTCGGCGGCGACGTCCAAAGCCTTGGTCAAAATGTGACGTCCGCGGTCGTCCAGTCAATCTTCATGGTCATTATGTTCGATGCGATTTTCGCGGTTATCTTCATGGCGCTCGATCTGTGAGGGCGCTTGTGGAAACCGATGCCGAAGACGTGCCCATTCGCGTCAAAGGCCTGCGCACGGCTTTTGGCGACAAGGTCATCCATGAGGATCTCGGCCTTGAGGTCAAGCGCGGTGAGATATTGGGTGTGGTTGGCGGATCGGGTTCCGGTAAGTCGGTGCTGCTCAACACCATCCTGGGCCTCAAGCAGCCCGATGGCGGATCCGTCGAGATATTCGGGCAGGACATCCGCGATCCGCAAGCGCACAGTGAAGTCGAGCGTCGGATTGGGGTGATGTTCCAGCAAGGCGCATTATTCTCCTTTCTCACCGTACAAGAAAATGTCGAGGCGCCACTTCTGGAACATACGAAACTTACACGTGAGTATGTGCACGATCTTGCAAGGCTGAAGATCAAGCTTGCTGGTTTGCCGGAAGATGCAGGCTGCTTGAAGCCTGCCGAGCTATCTGGCGGAATGCGCAAGCGCGCGGGGGTAGCCCGCGCAATCGCGCTGGATCCTGATATCCTCTTTCTCGACGAGCCGACTGCCGGCCTCGATCCAATTGCTGCAGCCGAATTCGATGATCTTATCAGAACATTGCGGGATGCTCTTGGCTTCACCGTGTTCATAATAACCCACGACCTCGATACTCTGTACGCGATTTGCGACCGCGTTGCGGTTGTCGCTGACAAGAAAATCGCCGCTGTTGCAACGATCAAAGAACTTGAACGGTCAGATCACCCGTGGATCCGGAGCTATCTTCTGGGACCGCGCGGCCGTGCCGCGAAAAAAGAGAAAGAAAGCTGATGGAACGCCATGCCAACTATGCTCTGGTAGGCGCCGCCTCCATCGCGTTGCTTATCGCCACGCTTGTTTTTGTGGTCTGGCTCGGCGGTTCGGCCAAAGGAAGTGATTCTTACCAGATCGTGTTTCATGGGCCAGTCAGAGGTTTAAGCGTTGGAGGCGAAGTGCAGTTCAACGGCATCAAGGTCGGGGAAATCGGCGGAATCCGCCTCGACCAGCGCGACCCCAACCGTGTGATCACGGATATCGAACTGACGCGCGGGACACCGGTGCGCGAAGATTCGGTCGCATCCTCTGAAAGTCAGGGCATCTCAGGGGTCAGCATCGTGCAAATCAGCGCGGGCACGCCGAGCAAGCCGCTGCTCAAGACCAATGATCACGGTAAGCGGCCTGTCATCGCCAGCAAGCCCAACGCTATGTCTTCATTGCTGCAAGGCGGAGGACAGGTGGTGGCAAGCGCGACCGAGGCACTGAGCCGTGTGAACAAGGTCCTTTCTGATCGTAATATCGCCAACATCGGCGGTGCCATTCGCGATGTCCGAATGACTACGGCGGAACTGGCGGCCAATCGGACCATGTTCGCCCATGCCGGTTCCGCGCTCGCCAAACTGGATCGGGCGGCTGACGATATTCAGGGCGCGGCCTCGGCCGTTCGGCAGATTGCCGATGGCGATGGCAAGCGCGCCTTCGCCGATATCTCCCAGGCGGCAAACGAACTCAAATCGGCAGTTCATGAGGCTCGCGGCGTGATCGCCAAACTCGACACGCAAAGCGCCGATATCGGTACGACCACGATCCCTAATATCAATGCGACCATGCTGACCTTGCAAGAAACAGCTGAATCGCTGGACGGGCTAATTCGCGGGATCCGACAAAGTCCCCGCGAAGCTCTGGCCAAAAGCCGGGGTGCTGAACTGGAGTTGCCTAAGTGACATTATCAACCAGGAATCGGACTTTTGCACTTCTGTCGAGCGCCTTGCTGCTGGGTAGCTGTGGAAACCTGCTAGGCGGCGGCGAGCGCGCTGACCTTTTCAGGTTTGGCGTGGTTGAGCCCACGTCCGTCACCGGGATGCAGGGTGCGCTCCCGACTCGCTCTGTATCTCTGCTTCGCCCCCGGTTCTCGCAGGAGGTAGAGGGCGATCGCATGCTCACCACGCGGGGGGAACGTGCGCTCTACCTTAAGGGGGTTCGTTGGGTGGCGCCGGTCCCCGATCTTTTCACCCAGGCGCTGATGCGTCAATATGCGGCGCGGGCACCTGACGTGCGCCTGACGGGCGTCAGAAATGCCACCGGGGCATCGCATGCGCTGCAGATTGATATCGAGCGATTCGAAGCACGGTATGCCCTAGATGGGGGTGAAAAAGCACCGCCCACTGTCATTATCGAAGGCGATGCAACCCTGTTTGACCTTACTGATCGTCGTCCCGTTGAGGCCAAGCGCTTCTTGGTGCAGGAGCCAGCGTCCGCAAATACCACGAGCGGGATAGTCGCCGCTTTCGATCGTGCAGTAGCTCGCTCAACCACAGAATTGACGGATTGGTCCGCGCAAGCAGCGCGGAAGCATTCCACGGAGCGCGCGCTTGATACATCGAAGGATCGAATGGAACGCAAGCAGGGGATAAATTGATCATGAACTTGTCGCCGATCTCTACAATCTTAGGGCGCGAAAGCATGTACAAAATCGCCATGCGCCAGATAGCTTCGTAGGTATCTACGAGTTTTTGTTTTTATCTGAAGGGCTGACCCGATCGGAGCCAGAGTAAGCAAGATAGTATAATCCCGGATTCTACGTCTTAATAAGCGATAGCATATCGACCATGTGATAAGTCAAATCTCGCAATGATTAATATTGCTATCGGATTATGAAATGCAGTCCGCTGTCGATTTAAGTGACACTCATTTGACAATTTAATTTATGCAATGCGGGCGATGGTGGAACGATTATCCAACAGCATCGTTACGACGTCGTCACGCTTAACGTGATGCGGCCACTTGACCGCTCGAAATCTATTCTACGGAGAAGGTATTATGCTGAAAGTCATTATGGCCGCGGGCGCGCTAGCGCTTTCAGGTTCAGGGGCTCTCGCCCAAGCTGTTTCACCAACAAACACAGGTTCAATGTCGAGCATGGATACCGGCACAACACCGATAGCTGGACAGAATGAGCCAGCCTTTGTGATGGCTGCATCGGATGCGAACCTCTATCAAATAAAAGCAGCGCAGTTCGCCGTGACCAAGGCTCAGCGTGACGATGTGAAGGCTTTTGCCAAACGTGTTCAGACCGAAGCGCAAATCGCGCAGAAAGCACTCATGGCCGCGCTGCGCAACGATCAGCGGACAATAAAAGCGCCATCGTCATCGCTTTCCTCCGACAGAGCCGCACTCGTGAAGCTGCTCCAGAAGACGCCGCGCGGCAGCTTCGATAATCTTTATCTATCCCAGTCCGCCCAGGTACTACAGGCGGCATGGGCCATCAACAAAGGCTATGCGCAAGACGGCACCGACCCAGCCTTGAAGCAAGTCGCGGGAACCGCCGTTCCCACACTTGAGCAAGAACTCACCAATGGGAAGGCACTTCTTCCTTCAGCATTGACCGGCGGTCAATGATCATAGTGGCGCCCGTTCTTCACGGGCGCCACTCAATGTGATCGTCATGCCCTGGCGGGCAGCCGCTGTTATTTCAAGCGAGGTAACAGCGAACCCCACAGCGGTCGTGTTTATGCTTTCAACCTTGTCTTCAGGATATTGGGCGGATGATGATACTTGTTTTTGCCATGGCGGCTCTTGCACAAACCCCCGAGCAACCCGCCAGAAAAGATGAGACAGTTGACCGCGGTCGGGAAATCGTCACGCAGCCGGCGAAAGATATTGGCGCGGCCAAAACCGAAATTCCAGCTATTCTGGAAAGAGCGCAAGAAAATCCATATGGTCTCGCCGGCTTGAAATCCTGTGCGCAGATCAAGGCCGCAACTACGGAGCTCGATAGCGTCCTCGGACCTGATTTTGCGGTCGGCAACAACAAAAAAGAGAACAGGGCTGGTCGGCTGGCCGAGGCTGGAGGGAAAACTATTGTTAACACAATCATACCGTTTCGGGGCTTAGTTCGGGAGATTTCGGGCGCAGCTCCGGCCGAAAGACGCCTGGCGGCAGCGATTGACGCCGGCTTCGCACGCCGCGGCTTTCTTCGTGGAACAGCGCTCGCGCGGCGCTGTCCGGGGAGCAAAAATTAGCGACGAAAGCTGACGCTATTGAATTCGACGCCTCTGTGTGACGCTGCGCATTATCTCTTGAACTATGGCATTGCAGGGTAATGGGCCGGGGCGGGAATAACGAAAAGCTACTCGGGCCAGAAACAATCTATATTATTGCTTCCAGGCAAGGTGACGGCGGCCCAACCGATCAAAGTGCCGGGTCACCTTTCGTGTGACCCTGGCTGATATCACCATAGGCCACAATTGTGGGGATTGAAACGGGACACCAATTCGAGGCTCACTTCTTAACGACCGCCCGATCGGGAAAGTAATTTTTCGCGTCGGAGTGCTCGGCATCACGCGCCATCAGTTTCTGTGTTGTGCACCAGCCTGGCAAACCGCTCCTCGGTATCTTTTGATTCTTGCTTGAAGATTGGGGGAGCTACAGCCTGATATGCGGCTTAGGTGTAGGACCGGTCCAGCGGCGGCGGGCAAGGAGCGGGTTATCTCTGCGTAATGCTGAGGTTCCATATAATATGCAATTGCCGATCACTCCTTAATGCTGCAAGACAGAACCACACCGCGCAACATTGGGATTGTAATTTATATGGCGGACAAGTCGGCCACTGTTTCGGCGGATCCTGAGGGCCTCGGCGAATCTGCGGTGTCGCCGCTTAAATCGCCGCGCGTTCGCCTCGCGATGCTCATTGGCGCGATCCTGCTGCTCATCGGTGGCTTTGTCTGGTACTTGGATCATCAGAACCGGGGCCGATACATGCAGGTGACCGACAACGCCTATGTTGCGGCAGATTCCGTCATCACAGCGCCCAAGATCGCCGGATATGTTGAACGGGTGTTCGTTATCGAGAATCAGACGGTTCGGCAGGGGCAGTCTCTGGCTGAACTCGATCCCCGCGAATATCGGGCGCAGACCGAACAGATTACCAGCCAGATCGAAACGGCAACGGCTGCGGGGGATACGACGCGCTCTCAGATTTCCGAACAGCAGGCAGCCATAGCGCAAGCGCAAGCCCAGCTCAACGCGGCGAGCGCCGAGGCTGCTTTCGCCGCACAGCAGGTTACGCGATATCAGCCGCTTGCCGCATCAGGCGCTGAGCCAGGGGAGCGTTTCGCGCAGCTTCAGACGCAGGCACGACAAGCTCGCGAGCGAACCAATGCTGCGCAGGCGGCGCTGATCGCCTCGCAACGGCGAGTCGGTACACTGGGCGCGCAGGTGCGTCAGGCCCAGTCGCAAGCAGAGGCCGCGCGTGCCCAACTCAAGGTGGCGCGCGTCAACGTCGAATCGACAGTGCTCAAGGCTGCAATCAATGGCCGTGTGGGCGATCTGGCTGTCCGTGTGGGGCAATTCGTGCAGCCCGGCACACGCATGATGACACTGGTTCCTGTCGATCGATTGTTCATTGAGGCGAACTTCAAGGAAACTCAACTGGGGCTTATGCGCGTCGGCCAGCCTGTTGGCATCGAAATCGATGCGCTCCCTGGCGTCGAACTGACCGGGCGTATTGCCAGTGTCGCCCCTGGCACGGGCGCCCAATTCTCGGTGCTCCCCCCCCAGAATGCGACCGGAAACTTCACAAAGATCGTACAGCGCGTGCCTGTACGCATTGCAATCGATGCTCCTCTCGAAGTGCGCACGCTCCTTGTGCCGGGAATGTCGGTTGGAGTAACGGTCGATACGCGTTCAGCCAGAGGAGAGATGGATCGACTCCGTCAGGCCGTAAGCCGGAAGCGTTGACAGTGGTCACGGTCACAGCATCTCCAGACGCAGCTCGTTCCGCGCGTGCGGACTTGACCGCTTGGATCGCTGTTGCTGCCGGCTCGCTCGGCGCACTGCTGGCGACCCTCGACATCTCGATCGTCAACTCGGCACTGCCAACGATCCAAGGCGAAATCGGAGCAACCGGCACTGAGGGAACGTGGATCGCCACCGCCTTTCTCGTTGCCGAGATCGTCGTCATTCCGCTGAGCGCCTGGCTTGAACGGCTTTTGGGACTGAGAACCCTCCTTCTCATTTCCGTGACTGCCTTTACCGGGTTCTCCATCCTATGCGGCATCGCCACCGACCTTATGACGATGATCATCGGACGAACCGGGCAGGGCCTTATGGGAGGGCTGCTGATACCCACCGCCATGACGATTGTCGCAAAGCGACTCCCGCCACCCCAGCAGCCCATCGGGATGGCCCTTTTCGGAATGACCGTAATCTTGGGACCCGTTCTTGGCCCCTTGCTCGGTGGCTGGCTGACGGAAAATTTGAGCTGGCACTATGCCTTCTTCGTCAATGTTCCGGTCTGCGGGATACTCCTCTTGCTCCTGTTGCTCGGACTGCCGCACGAACGTACGAATTGGGTCTATCTTCGCGAGGCCGACTGGTTGGGTATTATAGGCCTGATCCTTGGCCTTGGAGGACTAACGATCGTGCTCGAGGAGGGGCACCGTGAAGACTGGTTCGAATCGACGCTTATCATCCGGCTGACGTTTATAACCGTAGCAGGGTTTGTGATGTTGGCGATCGGACAGATCTGGGCAGCAAAGCCCGTCCTTAAGCTGCGAATCGTCATGAGCAGACAGTTCGGCAGCGTCGTTATCATGGCGCTAGCGCTGGGCATGGTGATGTACGGATCGACCTTCGTCATCCCGCAGTTCCTGTCGCTTATCGCCGACTATAATGCCCTCGAGACCGGACAGGTCATCTTTCTCATGGGCGTTCCTGCCTTCTTTGTGATGCCGTTCGTGCCGTTTCTGATGCGGGTTGTCGACATCAGGCTGGCCGTTGGCGCTGGCCTCGCGCTTATGGCTGCTAGCTGCTTTGTGAACACCAGTCTCACAGTGGAATCCGCAGGCGAAGCCTTTACTACCGGTCAGCTGCTGCGCGGGGTGGGGATGATCTTTGTCATGCTCTTTCTGAACCAGGCCGCCATTACCTCAGTCAGCAAGGAGGATGCTGGAGATGCCTCAGGCATCTTCAATGCTGCGCGAAACCTCGGTGGCTCATTCGCTCTGGCGGCCCTGACGTCGTTCCAGGACCAGCGTATGTCACTCCACAGCCGACGGATGGAGGAAACGCTGTGGGCAAACGATCCAAGCGTGCAGGAGTATATCGCGGGGATGTCTCATACTCTGGGAAATATGGACGCGGGCCTTCAGTCGCTCGCTGGCACAATTCAGCAGCAGGCGTTCGTCATGACCTATAACGACATATTCTTGACGATGGCGGTAGCGACTTTTGTAACGCTTCCGTTCGTGTTTTTCCTTCGCCCGCTCCCCAAGGGGATGTCGCTGACGATGCATTGAGGTGGTAATGGCAAAGTTAAGTGGTCTCATCCTTCCGCTGCTCCTTGGTGGATGTGTGGTCGGCCCGG
Organism: Sphingobium sp. MK2; assembly: GCF_040170545.1. Taxonomy (NCBI): domain Bacteria; kingdom Pseudomonadati; phylum Pseudomonadota; class Alphaproteobacteria; order Sphingomonadales; family Sphingobiaceae; genus Sphingobium; species Sphingobium sp. MK2. The sequence goes on along the minus strand of NZ_JAZDXA010000064.1, from coordinate 1,786 downwards.
ACTATTCCGGACCACCAGAGCTCGGCCAAGCCGCGCCGCGGCCGACATTCGTTCGTCAACCAGCGGATGCGTCGACCAGCGAGCCCGAACTCGCCGAATGGTGGACGACGCTGCAAGATCCGGTTCTCGATGAGCTCGAGCGGCGCACTCTTGTCGCAAATCCCTCGATTGATGTTGTGCAGGCCCGACTTCGCCAAGCCCGTGGGTCTGTACGCCAGGAGCGAGCAAACCGCCTGCCGACGGCTGGTGCTCAGGGCGCGGCCATATTTGCTGATCTTCCCGGGATCGATCTCCAGGCCAGTCAAGGAAGTACTCTACCCACACCTGTTCCGGCACCTTCATCCGCCCAGGATGCGGACACGTCTCTGCGTTTCTACAACCTTGGTCTGAACGCAAACTGGGAAATAGATCTCGCGGGCGGGCAGGTGCGAAAAATCGAAGCGGCAAACGCGCTGGCGGCGGCAGCGGCGTATAATGTTGCAGACGCAAAGGTTCAGCTCAGCGCTGAAGTCGCGCAGACCTATACCAATCTTCGTGACCGGCAGCAGCGCGCCGCTGCTTTTCGGGGAGGTCTCGACCTTCAGCGCCAGCAACTCGCCCTAGCCCGGCAGCGTTTCGGGCAAGGCACAATCCCGGCCTTCACTGTCGGCCAAGCGAACCGCGCGGTTCAGGCCACGATCAGCGATCTCGCCGCGGCCGATGCTGAGATCGAAATATATATGAATGCGCTAGCGGTTCTCGCCGGTGAAGCGCCGGGATCTCTCGATCCGCTATTGACGCCACGGCGCGATATCCCGATCCCCCCTGCGCGGGTGTCGATCGGAGACCCTTCGGCGCTCCTGCGCCGTCGTCCCGACATCCGCGCTGCGGAGCGCAATCTCGCCGCCACAACCTCCCGGATAGGGGTCGCGGAAGCAGCTCGTTTTCCGAAAATCAGCTTCATGGGGATTCTCGGGATTGGCGGCACGTCCATCGGAGACCTGGTAGATCTGGGCAATATTTCCAACATCGCCGTCCCTCAGCTGCAATGGGGCTTGCTCGATTTTGGACGAACGTCAGCGGCGATAGCGCAGGCACGCTCTGGTCGGGATGAAGCCGAGGCACAATATAGGCAGGTAGTGCTCGGCGCGCTTGAGGACGCGGAGACGTCGCTTGCGCGCTTTGCACAGCAAAGGCGAAACGTCGCCGCATTTGCCGAAATCAAGCGGTCCGCAGATGAAGCGGCAACGCTGATGCGGCAGCGCTATGCGCGGCAGGTCATTTCGAGAGGCGACACTCTTGAGGCTGACCGCCAGCAGCGGCTTGCAGAGGCAAACCTGCACAGTGCGGTTGCGGCCCTCACCGCCAGCTATGTTGCCATACAGAAGTCGCTTGGACTGGGATGGACAGAAGCTGGGAGTCAAGCTTCAGCCCTTATGAGCAAATAATGATGGTATCTGTCCGGACTTGCCAATACAAGAATCGGCGGCCCTGCCCACCGCCAATGATGACTTTTGGCACAGGGCAACCCGCCTGTTCGGCATCCATCCTGCGGCCCTTGCGATTATACAGAGTTTCGCGGGGTAACGCGCCCCGGGGCGATTGCGATGTCTTTGACGGGGGTTGCCCCAGATAGGATGAAATACGGATTCACGACCGCATAGCCGGACGCAACATCGGACCGGAGACAACCATAGAGCAGTTTATCGGCCTCGACGTGTGATTGAATAGTACGCCTCCGGTAGCGGCCGCATTGTCGGTCGGATGTAGCCGGCGCATTGCGCGGGCATGGATGAGATAATCAGCG
>NZ_JAZDXA010000063.1:0-14105 GCF_040170545.1 Sphingobium sp. MK2 | reverse complement strand
CCCGCCACCTCGCTAAAAGAGCGGTAATCATCCCGGCGAATGGGCACCGCGCAAGGCGCCCCTCAGACCCCGCTTACTTCCTGCCCGCCTATACGCGCGTTGACGCCAATCTCGCCTACATGTTCGACGCGGGCTTTGGACCGATGCGCGCCCAGCTCAATGTCCTGAACCTGTTCGACACCTTCTATTATGACAGCGGCGGTGCCTTCCTGCCGCTCTATCCCGGCGCACCACGCACCGTCACTGCCAGCCTGTCCTATCGGTTTGGAGGCAAGCGATGAGCGAGCCGATCCAGACAACCGGCTATTGGGATGGCGCGGTCGACAGCTACATCGCCGGCGCCGAGCCCTTCACAGCGCAGTTCTGCGAGGATGCGGTTGTCCTGGCCGACGTCGACGCCGGCCTGGCTCTGCTCGATGTCGCGACCGGACCGGGCGCACTGGCGCTGGCCGCCGCACGCGCCGGTGCGGTTGTGACCGCCATCGATTTCTCGCAAGCCATGATCAACCGCCTGTCGGCCCGCATCGGTGGACTTCCCATCACCCCCGCCTGCATGGACGGGCAAGCGCTCGATCTCCCCGATGCCAGCTTCGATCGCGCCTGCTCCGTCTTCGGCATCCCGCTCTTCCCTGACTGGCGAGCGGGCCTGTCCGAAATGGCGCGGGTCCTGCGGCCGGGCGGCCGAGCGGTCGTCGCCATCGCCGACAATCCCCATGGATTCGGCCCCAATCCGTTGCTCGCGCGATCGCGCGAGAAGCATTTTCCGCTGTCGCCAGCACCAGTCGATGTGCGGATGGATCTCGTCGCAGAGCCGCGGAGGCTGGTCACGGAGTTCGCGGCGGCTGGCTTTGGCAAAATCGCAATCGAGGAGCGGACGCATGACTTCGTTCTTATCGCTTCGCTGTTCACCGCAGACCATCCCATGATCGCGGCGAACCCGATGCTGACCGGCCTCGTCGGCGACGATCGCCTGCGGGTGATCGGAGAGGCAATCGAGGAAGCCCATCGCAGGAGCAGAGGCGAGCATCTCCTTCTGCCCGGCACCGCCCGCTTCATCATCGGAGCGAAATCATGAAGTCATTGCTTGCCGTCACCGGCCTTTCCCTGCTCGCAATCCCGGCCGTGGCAACGGCGGAGGAAACGCCCGCCGATAGTGCCGCCGACACGATCGTCGTAACCGCCACGCGCAGCGAGCAATCGCTAATCAACGTACCGGCCGATGTCACGGTCAAGGACATGGAGACGCTGCGCCGGGACGGGTTCACCTATGGCACCGAGGAATTTCGCGGCGTGCCCGGCGTATCGTTCCGGCGTGGCGAAGGCGATGGCGATGAATTCCCGTTCGTCTCGATCCGGGGATCGACCGGCACCGAGGGTTATCTGCCCCTTATCGATGGCATCCCGTTCATCGGCAATGACGAAGAAGGCGTGCTCAACATCGTGCCCTATCCGGCGCTACAGCGGGTCGAGATCGTCAAGGGACCGGTGTCGGCGCTGTACGGGCGTGGCGCGCTCTATGGCGCGGTCAACTATATCACGCGCTCGCCGCGTGAAGATCGCATGGAGCTATCCTTTTCCGCCGGGAGTGACGATTATTATCGCGGCGAGGCATCCATTTCACGCAAGCTGGGGGACAATGCCGGTCTTTTCGCCTCGGCCTTTTATGAGGATTATGGCGGGTGGCGCAAACAGGGCGGGCGCAAGCAACTCAATCTGTTTACTAAGCTCGATTTCGACCTTGGCGAGCGAACAACCGTCACGCTCTATGGCAATTATCTGGATCGCAAGTCGCAAGCGCCCAACGGTCTTCCGGTCGATTCTAACGGCAATGTCATAGACGTCGCCGGCGGGCCTCGTGCTTTCCTTGGCTATGGCCGTCCCCGGGTCGATGTCGAAGGCGGGATCGCCGCATTGCGGGTCGAGCATCGCGCTACCGATGAGCTGACCTTCACCGCCACCGGCCAGTGGCGACGCTTTGACAGCGACGCCTCCTTCAACTTCTATGACCCATATGGCTTCGACCCGTCACGCGGCGTGTACGGCGTGAACGGCCTGGCCGCGACCGGGCGTCAGGAAGTGTTTTACGGGGAAGCCACTGCAAACTGGCAGCATGGCGCGCATAATCTGATTGTCGGCCTTGCCGGTGAACGAGGTACGGCGCGGTCGTTCAAGCGCTGGAGCGGCGTCAATGGCTTCACGGCGGAATGCGGCTTCAATTTCTACCTTGTCGAAATCGACTATCGTACGGGCCAGGTCACCAATGGCGACCACCCCTGCTTCGCGGTTGAAGACCCGGTGTCGAGCGACCACTTCACCAATCAATTCCGGGGTGCCTTCATCCAGGATGAGATCGCCCTATCCGATCGCTGGTATCTCACGGTCGGGGGCCGCTATGACAGTTTTCGTCGCCGCGTGAGATTCGATCCGATCGCCGGGGTGACGGACGGTTCGAGCGAGAGCGCCAAAGCCGACGCCTTTTCCCCCAAGGCGTCCCTCTCCTACCGCTACGACGGGGGGCAAATCTATCTCGCATATGGCCGGGGCTTCAATTCCAACTTCGGTAGCGGCTTCGAGTGGGATTCCAACCAATATGCCCGGCCCGAGCAGAAGCCCACTACGCTCGACAGCTATGAGATCGGGTGGAAAGGCAGCGCACTGGGCGACACACTGCGCGTTGCAACGGCCGCCTTCTGGTCGGTGCAGAAGAATCGCCGCCAGGTCATTCCCAACCCGGCGGCCGAAACGGATTTCAGCGCGCCGTCCAACCTCATCACCTATGGCGATCGCTATGAGGCAAAAGGTGTCGAGGTCTCGCTCGACATCCGCCCGCGCGAGGGCTCGTCCTTCCTGATCAACTACTCGCACATCGCGCCCAAGTGGAAAGACTATGTGCTGGAGACCTTCTCCGGGCCGGTTGATCTGTCCGGCACTACACCGGTCGGGGTCGCATCCAACATCGTCTACATCTCTGCCGAGCAGCGTTTTACGCCCTGGCTCACCGGCCGTGCCGTGTTCGAATGGTATGATGATTACAAAATCACGCAGGATAACCGCGTTGACGGTGGCGGTTATGAACTGCTGACCCTCAACACTCGTATCCAGCCAGAAAGCTGGCATGGCCTAACGCTCGATCTCACGGTCATGAACGCGCTCGATAAGGAATATTACTGGTATTTCGGCGGACGCACGGCGCCGAGCTATGCGACGCCCGGTACCCCTCGGCAATTCCGCGTGACCTTGCGAGGGAGCTTCTGATGCGCCGTCTCGTTCTCGCGCCTTTGCTCGCGCTCACGATTGCGGTGCTGCCCGCTTGCGGCAGCGAGCAAGCCAAGCCCCCGGCATCAAGACAGGACGTGAGCGGCCGCGAGATTCCGATGCGGTTTGCCAAGACCTTCCGCGTCGTCGAGCGTGAGGGATATCGCGTTATCGACCTCAAAGCCTCGGTCGTTAGCTGGGGTGGCAATGCGGTCGGCGAGGAGCAGTTCCAGCGGCTGGTGCTCGTCCCGCGTGATGCTCCGGCTCCCACGCTTACTGGCGACCTTGCAGGCGCCACGCTCATTCGTACCCCAGTGCTCAGGATCGCCAGCAACACCGGCTATCACGAGGCGATGACCAAGGTTCTGGGGATCAACAACAGGTTGGTGGCGGTCGGCGGGGTTAAATCCTATGATGACGACCTGCGTGCCCGCGTTCGCCGCGGTCAAGTGCGTCAGATCGGCTATGGCTGGCATTCGCCGCCCGAGCTCGACGCCTTGATTGCCGCAAAACCGGACGTGCTGCTGATGAGCATGGGCGACATGGATAATATCGGCGCGAAGCCCCGGATCGAGGCTCTCGGCATCCCGGTCGTTCCCATCTTCCTCGACAATGAGGCCGACTATATGGGGCGGGTCGACTATGTCCGCCTGATTGGCATGCTCACAGGCAAGGAGCGCGAGGCGGACGCCTTCGTCGCGATGGTTACGAAGAATGTCGAAGCATTGAAAGCGAAGGCGGCCGCGCAGCCGACACGCTCAGTGCTCTCAGCCTGGTTCTCCGGGGGCAACCGCTGGATGCCAACGATCCGCAATGCCGACGCCAAGCTGCTGCGCGACGCCAATGCCCGCAATCCTTTCGAGGCTACCGACGATCCGCGCAAGGACAGCTTCAACCGGGTCAGTACCGAAGAACTGATCGCGCGCGGCAAGGATGCCGATTGTTGGATCATGCGCGATTCCCATTCCGCGCCCTTCAAGGATGTCGCGACACTTCGCCGTTTCAAAGCCTATCGCGACGGTTGCCTGTTCGCGGCCGATGGCATGACAAAGCCTCCTGCCGACGCCTATGATTATTACGAGATGGCGGTCATCCGGCCCGATCTCGTGCTCGGCGACCTGGCGCGCATGCTCCACCCGGCGCTACGTGACGCGCCCTTCCTCTATATCCGGCCAGACAGGCAGGTAACGCGATGAGCACATCCTTGCGAACCGGTGTCGGCACGATCCTGTTATCGTTCGCGATCGTGTCTGCCGGTCTCTTCGCGCTCGGCTTCGGAATGATTGATATCGGACCCGGGGAGGTTGCCGCCAGCCTCTTTGGTGGCGGCGATCCGATGCACGCACAGATTGTGCGGGAATTGCGGCTACCGCGCATCATCACCGCGATTATCGCCGGCAGCGCGCTCGGCGTTGGCGGGGTATTGATGCAAGCGCTGTTCCGCAATCCGATGGCGGATGCCTGGTCTCTCGGCCTGACCGCTGGTGGCCAGCTTGGCGTCGCGCTTCTGGTGACGGCGGCTGCCTTCTCCGGCCCTGCCGCGATCGCGTTCTTGCGCGCGTTCGAAGGCCTCTCGATCACGGCGGGCGCCATGCTGGGCATCGGCGTGTTCGCGCTCGCTATGGCGTCGCTTGCGCGCAAGGTCGGCACGGTGACGCTGCTCGTGGTTGGCCTGATGCTAGGCTTCACCGTGCAGGGCGTCGTCAGCGTCATCATCCACTTCGCCAATCGTGTGGGGGGGCGTGTTTTTTCGGGCTGGAACGATGGCAATTTCGCAAACGTGACGGCGGCCGATCTGCTGATGTTGGCAATTCCTACAGGGATGGGCCTGTTGCTCGCCTTGTTCAGTGCCAAGCCATTGACGGCCCTACTGCTAGGCGAGACCTATGCCAGGAGCCTGGGCACCGATGTTACCAGGTTGCGGCGGCTGACGCTGGCCGCTGTCTTGTTGCTGACAGCTCCGGTGACCGCCTATTGCGGACCTGTCACGTTCGTTGGACTGATCGTACCGCATTTCGCGCGTGCCATCGCTGGGACCGCCCGGATCCTGCCGCTGATCCCGCTCGCTGCTCTTGCCGGCGCTTTGCTCGCACTGTCTGCGGATGTCGTCGTACATGCGCCTTGGGAGCAGCATTTCCTGCACCTCAATGCCGTGCTCGCACTGGTCGGCGCTCCGGTGGTGATTGGATTGCTCATCTTTTCTAAATCCATGCGGGGTCAGCGCTGATGCTTATTCTCGAAGGTCTTTCTATCGGCTATGGTGCGCCTCGCGGAGCGGTACTATCGGACCTCCATGTTACCGTCGAACCCGGCAGCTTCGTCTGCGTGCTTGGCCGTAACGGGGCAGGTAAGTCGACGCTGATGCGGACGGTGTCGGGGCTTCAAGCGGGGCTCGGCGGGCGCGCCTGTCTCAATGGCGACGATATCGCCTTCCTGCGGCCACAAACCCGCGCGCGCCGCATTGCTGTGGTGCTGACCGAGCGTACGGGCAGCCCGGGGCTTACCGTTGATGACGTGGTGTCCTTGGGGCGTCAGCCGTTCACAGGCTGGCAGGGCCATCTGACGAGCGAAGACCGCAGCCTCGTCCTTCAGGCGCTCAATCAGGCGGGCGCCGCCAGATTTTCCGGTCGGTTGTTCGACGACCTGTCTGACGGCGAACGGCAGCGTGTGCTGATCGCACGTGCCATTGCCCAGACACCCAATCTGATGGTGCTGGACGAGATCACCGCCTTTCTGGATCTGCCGGGTCGCGTCGAGATCATGTCTTTGCTGCGGCTTCAGGCCCGGGCGAACCAGGCGATCGTTCTGCTCTCCAGCCATGACCTCGATCTTTCGCTGCAATTTGCCGATAGCGTCTGGCTTCTTGATGGACGAGGGGGACTGCAAGTCGATACGCCTGCAACACTTATTGCAGATGGCCATATCGGCATGGCATTTGACACCGATGCTGTTCGCTTTTCGACGCAGCGAGGGCGCTTCGAACTGGCTGATTAAAGACGGATGGCTGTCATTTAGGGCGCAATGGATCGGTGACGCGGCATAGACCGCAGCCCCGACGTCCATGTCACCCTGGCCGAGCAAATTGCAACGGCACCTGATACTCCACTGATCTCCATCGCTTCACGTTGTCGGCCAATGGCAAATGGTTTGCAAATGTCGGTCCATTCGTAGCGGATGAGTAGAACTTCACCTTGATTGGGTCCGCGAGGGTGAAGCTGTGTGCGACCGATTTCACTCACTACGGTCGGTACCATTTTTTGGATCCTCGCTAGGGTAGGTCAATGACACCCATGGTGTCACTGCCGGACATCGTGGTTGCATTGTCCGGCGCGCCACGGAGATCCACCTGATAGCAATGAATTGCAGCACGCACTTGTACAATATCTGCGTTGGCAAGCAGCTGTTGTCACGACGGACAATGGACCACGCAGGCTACCTTCCACGATAGCCGGTTCAACTGCCCACGAAAGAAACATCCAAGCATAACCGATCGATGGCTTGGCCGACTCGCTACGCTTCTTGGGAACCGCGCTCGCGTATGATGGTGCCCCGGCAGGCCGGACGCGCTCTATGCCTTCCGCCCTTGTCGTTGGCACCCAGCCCCTTTGGGTCTGGGCCTTGCGGTAATGATCGCTGGCACAAGGCTGGTCCCGCAGGGACCATGATGCGGTCGCCGCGCTTGGCGCGGCGGCGTCTTTTGTGAGCCTCTCCCGGTGTGCGGGAGTGAGCGGCGCTCCCTGCTAGGCCCTTGGCGGTTGCCGGCAACCCGTCTGCGCTGCGCTTGCGGGTGCTTCACTTCGTTGCGCCCTTCGGTGCCGGCACCCGCCGGGGCGGGCCTTTCCAGTCGCGTTTCGCCGCCCACCCCCGCTTCCGGGGAGGCTCATGTTTTTGGGCAGGCAGGAGGACAGGACATGGCTCGTAAAGCCTTACGTCGCGCGCGTCGCCCGCAGGGTGGCGATGCGGCGCAGCCCGAACGGATCACTCTCTATGATGAGGTGACCGCCAGGATCATCGCACAGCTGGAGGCGGGGCGCGTTCCCTGGGTCCAGCCTTGGGCATCCAGTGCGGACCCAGGCCTTGGCGGCCTTGCCCCCGGCCTGCCGCGCAACGCGCTCACGGCCCGCCATTATTCCGGCGTCAACGTCCTGATCCTGTGGGGCGCGGTGATGGAAAAGGGCTATCCCTCGCAAAGCTGGCTGACCTTCAAGCAGGCGCGGGATGCAGGCGGATGCGTCCGCAAGGACGAACAGGGCACGACTGTCGTCTATGCCGATCGCTTCACCCCCGAAGCGGAGAAAGAGAAAGCGCGCGCAACGGGTGGCGACGCCAAGTCGGTCGCTTTCCTCAAGCGCTTTACCGTTTTCAACGTCTCGCAATGCGAAGGGCTGCGACCCGGCCTGGCCGCCGAACCCGCGCCTTTGCCCGAACGGGAGATCGTGCCGGTTGCAGAGGAACTGATTGCCGCCAGCGGCGTGGATTTTCGCATAGGTGGCGACAAAGCCTATTATGTGCCGAGCCAGGACTTTGTGGCTGTGCCGCCGCAACCGGCCTTTTTCGACCAGATCAATTTTTATCGGACATGCCTTCACGAACTGACCCATGCGACAGGTCATGCCTCGCGTCTCGACCGCAATCTGACCAACAGCTTTGGCAGCAAGGACTATGCCCGCGAGGAACTGATCGCCGAAATGGGATCGGCTTTCCTCTGCGCATCTCTCGGCATCGTTCCGACCGTCCGTCACGCCGACTATATCGGATCGTGGCTGGAAGTGTTGCGCGAAGATAATCGCGCCATCTTCCGCGCGGCAGGTGCAGCCAGCAAGGCAGCGGACTGGCTGTTATCGCGCTTGCCCGACGCCGGGCGGGACGACGACATCGGCGACACGAGCGGGCGCTGCGACGGAGATCGGGACAAGAAGAGGGCTAGGCAAGCGCCATGGGAACAGACGCAGGGCCAAGCGCCCGCGCTGGACCGGAGGGCGGCATGATCCTCCTGACCCCCGATCTTCGCTATGCGCTACGCGCCAATGCCATAAGCAGCGTCGCCGCGCAGGCGCAGGACATGCGCTTCGATCCCGTCCCGGTCGTCAAATTCTTCAATCCGCTGGGCGCAGGCACATGGCTTGCAACCGAACTTTATGGCGATGGCGATACTTTGTTCGGCCTTGCCGACCTTGGGTTTGGCTGCCCGGAAATGGGCATTTTCTCGCTGATGGAAATTCAGAGCGTCCGGCTGCCCTATGGCATGGGAATCGAGCGCGATCTGGACTTCTCCACCCCCCATCCGCTTTCGCGGTGGAGCGGGATGGCGCGCCGAACCGGTTCGATCATCCATGCCGAGCAGCTTTTGCGCAGCCTCGCACCCGACGCTGTTCCCGACCTTCCGGTCGGTCCCACCAATTAGGACCGACGGATGACGCGCGGCGCGTCACGCCGCAAAGCAAAGCCGGTCCGCCAACCGATTCAAAAGCGACGGACCGGCACTCACAAGGAGTGACACCCATGAAACTCGATTTTATCCCTCTCGACAAGCTTTCCGTCAGCAAGGCCAATATGCGCTACGCCAGGAAAGCGCCCGACGTGTCCGACATTTTGCCCACCGTGCGCAAGCGGGGCGTCATCCAGCCGGTGATCGTGCGCGCCAATTGCGCGCCCGATGCGTTCGAGATCATCGCGGGAAGCCGCCGCTTCCATGCTGCGCTCATCGTTGCCGCCGAACGGCGCGCGACGGGCGAGGATGACGGCGAAACCGCGCTGCTGCCCTGCGCCATTCTCGACGAGGGCGACGATGCCGATGCCGTCGAGGCTTCCCTGATCGAGAATATGGCGCGGCTCGACCCCGACGAGGTCACCCAATGGGAAACATTCACCCGGCTGGTCAAGGAAGGCCGCAAGCTCGATGATATCGCTATGACCTTCGGCTTGCCCGAACTGACCATCAAGCGGGTGCTGGCGCTGGGCAACCTGTTGCCGCGCATCCGTCAGATGTATGCGCGCGAGGAAATCGACCGTGCCACCGCGCGGCACCTGACCCTTGCGTCAAAAAGCCAGCAAAAGGCATGGCTGGCGCTGGCCGATGATCCCGACACCTATGTGCCCACCGGCCACCAGTTGAAGGCGTGGCTGCTCGGCGGCCAGTCGATCGGTGCGAAATATGCGCTGTTCGATGTCGAAGCCAGCGGGCTTGCAACCATCGCCGACCTGTTCGGCGACGACTGTTATTTTGCGGATGGCGAAGCCTTCTGGACGGCCCAGAACGCCGCCATCGAAGCCCGGCGCGAAGCCTATCTCGATGAAGGATGGGCCGATGTCGTGATCGTGCCGCCGTCCGACCATTTCTCGACATGGGAATATGAGAAAGCGGGCAAGCGCAAGGGCGGGCGCGTCTATGTCGATGTCCGTGCCAATGGCGAAGTCACCTTCCATGAAGGCTATGTCAGCCGCAAGGAGGCCGACCGGATCGCGAAGTCGCAGGCGATCGGCTCTGGCCAGAAGATCGCACGGCCTGAAATCACATCGACGATGCAGACCTATATCGATCTGCATCGTCATGCCGCCGTGCGGGCCAGTTTTCTGGGTTCTCCGGGTGTCGCACTCCGCCTGATGGTCGCCCATGCCATCGTCGGGTCGCATCTATGGTCGATCAGGCCGGAGCCGCAGACCAGCCGCAATGAGGATGTGCGCGACAGCCTCGATAATGCGCCAGCCGAAGCGGTTTTCGACGAGCGTCGCCGCGCGGTGCTGGCCATGCTTGGCTTTGCGGCGGAGGAACCGACCGTGATCGGCGGCAGTGGTGACGCTGCCTGGGAGGCACGTGACTCCCGGCAGGGCGTTTCCGGCCTGTTCCACAGGCTGGTCGAGCTTCCCGATGCCGTCATCATGGAAATCGTCACCATCGTCATGGGCGAGGCGCTGGCCAGCGGGAGTGCTGCTGTCGAAGCGGTCGGCTTGCATGTCGGCGTGGATATGACCCGCTGGTGGTCGGCGGACGAGGCGTTTTTCGGCATTTTGCGCGACCGCGACGTGCTGTTGCATATCGTCGCGGAAGTCGCGGGCCAAAATGTTGCCGATGCCAACAGAGGCGAGAAGACCAAGACTCTCAAGCAGATCGTGCGCGATCATCTGGACGGCACCAACGGACGCACGAAGCGCGACCAATGGGTGCCACGATGGATGACCTTTCCCCCGGCCGCTTATACCTCTCGTGGCGGCGTGGGTACGGTCGCGGCCCATGCCATAGCGCAGGCGGATCGTCCTATCGACCGGACGGCACCGGGGGACGATGAACCGGACCCCACCACCCCCGGCGCAGCCTTGGGCCTTCCCGTCGAAGGACAGGCCATGCCGCCCTGCGATGAAGAGGATGGGGCCGACCGCCTCGCGGCATGACCCCTTGCGGGCGGCGGCGCATCGCGCGCCGTCGCCCGCTTTTCCACGCATCCCTGAATTTTGGGCCGCGCGCCCGCCAAGGCGGACGCGCGGCGACAAGGCGCAAAATATCATGGCCGACCCTACATCCGTTTGCCTGACCCTTGGCGGCGATCTGCCCAGCAGCCAGCAGGCCGCGCTCGTCAATCTTATCATCGCCCATGAACTCTCCGTCGAATGGGATGGCTCCTTGTTCGACGTCACCCATCTTGCCGTCGATGCGCCGCTGACGCTTCATGCGCATGAGGTCGCATGGGGGCGTCTGGAGGCGCTCGAAGCCTTTTGCGTCGAGCGTCATCTGCCGTTTACCCGCTGGTCGGGTGGCTGCGTCGGCGCGTTCGACCCGGAGCGCGCTATGTTCCAGGGCACTGGTGCGCCAAGGCTGTTTTGTGCCACGCACGACGACCATGTCACGATCGGCCGTCATACAGTTCAGGCGCTCGGCAGCTACGCCGCGATCATCGCCTTGTTCGACATGGCCGATTTCGCCGTGCCGCCCTTACGGTTTTCAGGTCGATAGCCGGGCACTGCGAGCCGGATGATCCTTTTCGAGCCTAACCATGCGGTGCGGCATACCGTCTCCATGCAGGCACTGACAAGAGCCGGGTCGCTAAAGCCTGGCTGGGCTCTTGCCCTGATCGGCATAACGAAGTTGCGCGCTGGGGTTGCCCGCTCTCCTTGATCTCCTGTCGATCGCAGGAAAATATCGCCAACCGCACGTCTATTCTCCTTTGGCACGCCCCGCCCATCGCCTTGGGCTTGATGCGTTGACCTGGCAGCGCAGCAGCGCCGCCTGAAACCATCGTCCCGCAGCTATTTCCCCGCCGTTCCGGCTCCTCGCGGCCGCTGCGCTCTCAAATAGCACCGGCCCTTCCGGTCCTTCGCTGATCGCTGCGGCCTGCGGTTCAGGCGACTCTGCGCGCTGCCGGACGGTCCGCACGCCCAGCGGATTGGCCGGGGGCGACAAGAAGGAGAATGGCAATGGCTTCCATCGGTTATGTCCAGCGGCTCGACAATGGCGGTTTCAAGGGTGTCCTCAAGACCCTCACGGTCCGCGCCGACATCGAAATCATCCCCAATAAGGGCAAGACCGGCGAGCAGCCCGATTATCGGGTTCTGTCCAACGGCACCGAGCTTGGCGGCGGATGGATCCGCACTGGCGAGGTATCGGGCCGCGAATATATCCGCATCGCCATGGCCGCGCCGGAACTTGGCCCCCGCACCCTTTACGCCAATCTCGGTCGCGCCGCAGGCCAGGACGACGAGGATAGCTACGCCCTCATCTGGAACCCGGACGCCTGATCCGGAGGCCCCGCGCCGAACGGCGCGGGGCCTATACCGCACCATCGTGACCAACCGGCCAGACGCGCGCGTCAGGCCGGTCGGCGCTGTTCTTTGCCAGAAAGGCTGTTGCGGCCGTCGCGATGGCGACGGCCGGTTCGCCGCAACGGCGGCCAGAAGGATATGGCCGCAACATTTGCCTGTCTCGCGGATGGAGGAGGGGCGCGTGTCGAGGTGTTCCCATCGTGACGGGCGGCGGTGCGGCTTTCAAGGCTCGCCGGTTACCCCCAATTTGGCTTCGCAAATCGGTTCCCCCATGCGCCCGCTGCGCGGCGCCGGGCCATGCCCGGCGGCCCTGACAGCCTTCCGGCGCCCATCTCTCCCTGCCGGTCCTCGATTTTGGGGATGCACAGCATAAGGAGACTTTCTCATGACCATGGTTCAGCCCATTGCCCTGGCATCGGATCGCGTGATGGCAGCTCTGAGGTCCGGCCTCGAACTGGAATTCGGGCGCGGCACAGGCGAGGCTTTGGCCGCAAGGTTCCTGGAAGCCGAAGAAACGGATATTCGCTGGGATGCACGGGCGAGGGAACGCTGGGTCGGCGCTTATATCACCCAGGACGAGGATCTGGAACTCGACCGGATCGTCGCCACCGGCTTTCTGGATGGGCGCTGGTTTGTTGGCATGTTCATCGTCGATGGCGACGGCAATGCCCACGGCTTGCTGTGCTGCCGGACCTTCGCTTGCGACGAGGCGGCATCCCAAGCCTTCGCGCAGATGCGATGAGAGGGCATGTTCGCCGGGACGCGCGCCAAGCGTCCCGGCTCTGCCTTTGTGCCAATACGGAAAGGCACATGTGCGGATATACATATATACGCAAACTCGGATCCGCCCAATGTCACAATGGCGTGCAAGCGTTGTCTGGACCGACAGTCTGATCGGATAGGGGGATGCCTTCCGTCGTACCACAGGGTCAGTCAGCCGACGCGCGACCGATCGCAACGTCGCGCAGGCAGGGGGGCCACCTGCGCGCGCCAGTGCCTATGACCCTTGTTTCGAGAATGCGCGCGCCTCCTGCGGGGCCCAGTCGAGCAAATCCCGTTCGATGTCATGGATGTCGATCGTCATCCGCCGCGACCAAGGCGATGGGCCGACGCCCGCCAACTGCCCGATTCCGATAGAGACGAAGCGACATATGGGGCCTTCGCGACGGACCTGATCGCCCAAAAATGTAGGACCGAGGCCCTTGTGAACGGAAAAATCGAGTGCCAGCGGTTGGTCCATTTCCGAGCATTTGGGATCGAGGACACCCTGATTACCGGCCTGCAGGCTATGCATTGCGCCGATCATGGGCCGGTCGATGACAACTCGCATAGCAAAGTCGGTCTGGTCCAAGCGGGCCATGATGTCCTCATATCGACACTCGGTGCCCCGCTCGGCGGGCGGGCTGGTCATGGCCCTGGCGATTTTGCGCGATGGATGATCTTCAGAGCGTGCGCCCCGGACCGCCCTGCATCGGAGGGAGCCTTCGATCCGGCTGCAGCGCGAAGATCGCCACGCACCGCCCATGCCCGTCAGCGCCCCACCCACACGGCCTGCGTTCGATGGCCCTATATGACCGGGGACGGCTGCGCCTCGACCGGCTGGGTCGCAACCGGGCGGGCGCGGCTATTGTCCGCCGTCGGCCATGCCGACTTTGCATCGCGAAGCAAAATAGCCGCGCCCGCCCGGTCCTGCGCTTCCGCTGCGGCCTTGCAGGTGCGCCGCCGGTCGCCCCGGTCCCGTGATGCCCATCGAGGCCGCGATAGGCGCGGGCTCGAAGACAGGAGTGAACATCATGGCAATCATCGGCACCTTCACCAAAACCGCAGACGGCTTCACCGGCACGATCAAGTCACTGACCCTCAACGTCAAAGCCAGCATCCGCCCTTGCGCCAAGGACAATGACAAGGCCCCCGACTTCCGCCTCTTCACCGGCGCAGTCGAATTTGGTGCCGCCTGGGCGAAGACCTCGGCCGCTGGCACAGACTATATGAGCTGCAAGCTCGACGACCCCAGCTTCCCGGCACCGATCTACGCAAGCCTGGTCGCCGCCGACGACGGCGAGAGCTACACGCTCATCTGGTCGCGATGACGACCC
>NZ_JAZDXA010000062.1:0-1584 GCF_040170545.1 Sphingobium sp. MK2 | reverse complement strand
CCAAGCGAGGTCTTCCGCCCGGCCCGCCAGCCGCCAGCCTTGGCCGGCGAAGGGAGCCGGGCGAATGGCCAAGGTCGAAGCGAGAAGCGGGCAGGACCGGTGCGATTATGCGCAGCGCTTCCTTATCCGCGCGCCTGCCTATCGCCTTGGCCATGCCGCGCTCGATGCCACCACCTCTTCCCAGGCAAAGGAGGACTTTGCCCGGTCATGGGGCCTTCGCTTTCCCCATCGATCCTGACCGTTCGCCACACGATGATCCCGCGCTATGGGATCCGGCGGTAGCCGCTTGCGTCGTGATCATCGACCCGGGACCTGATTTGCCGACGCCGCAGGCGCTGCCTGGCCTCCGGCAGATCGGGCAAGCCGATGACGGCACCCATGCCGTCCTGTTTGCAGGCGGGCGCACGATCCGCCTGTGGCTGCGCGGCCCCGAGCGCGGTCTGCAGCGTGGACCTCGCACAGCCTTCCATCTGCCGGACGATCCGCTGTTCGACGGTCGGCTGCGCGCCACCAAGCAGGCCCGCCTCTGGCTTGGCGGAACAGGCGGATCGGGCACGCCTCCAAGCGATCTGTCGCCCTTCCAGGCCGCACGGTTCGACCTGATGCTGCGCCTGCTCGACGCGCATGTCGCCGGCGCCACGCTGCGGGAATTGGCATATCTCGCCTATCCGGCAATGCCGCACCTGTCGGCCGCGCTATGGAAGGCCTCGAGCGAGCGCCGCGGCACCCATCGCCTGCTCACCCACGCCCTGCACTTGCGCGATGGCGGCTATCGCGACCTGCTCCGCGCGGGCTGAACCTGCCCATCCCGCGCCCAAAGCCTGCTGCGCCACCTGGCACGCGAAGACATGCCCCCCGGACAGCCCCAGCGAGAGGCCCCAACAAACAGGCCCGGATAACAGGCCAAGGGGTGACAATTTTCGGCCGTGCTTTTGCCACTCCGCGCGGGCCTCCACTGTTCGCCATTCTCGCCAGCGACACCCCAGGGCTGGCCAGCCATGCCAGCCCCGACGCTGGAGACCGATATGGAACGCGACTTTGCGGTCGTCACACCGCGCTATCTGCGGACCCCCGACGCCGCGCTGCATCTGGGCCTTTCGCCCCGCACGCTGGAAAAGCATCGCTGCTTTGGTACAGGCCCCGTCTTTCGCAAGCTCGGCGGACGCATCGTCTATGCGCTGGTCGATCTCGAGGCCTGGGCCGAAATCGGCACGCGCCGCTCGACCTCCGATCCGGGACGCGGCACCGTGCATCCCGCCAAGCGGATCGACCCCGGTGCGCCGGTGCGGCGCTAGCATGATGTCCGCAGCGCCCGACCGGACTCAGGACCGGCAACTCGATCTGTTTCGCGCGGTCCGCGGCGACATCGCGCCGCGCGACGCGCAGGACCTCATGTCCTGGCCCTTTTTCAGTCTCGCCAAGTCCAAGCGCGTCACCCCCATCCATTTCAAGATGGGCGATGTCGCGATCGCGGTGGAAGCCACCCATGAGCATGGCATGGCGACGATGTCAACGGCGGTCAGATTCCAGGCCATCGGGGCGGAGTAAAAGCAGGCCACTGTTGATGCGGGCCTGACGATATGA
>NZ_JAZDXA010000061.1:0-19773 GCF_040170545.1 Sphingobium sp. MK2 | reverse complement strand
CAGCGAAGCAATCCATCGGCACCACAATGGATTGCTTCGCTGCGCTCGCAATGACGATGGGACAAGATAAGGCTTATGCCGCGGTAGGTTCCGGACGCGGCTGATCCTCCTCGCCCGCCGCGATCACCGTCGCCGCGACCAGATCGCCGGTGACGTTCAGCGCGGTGCGGCACATGTCGAGCAATCGGTCGACGCCCAGCACCAGCCCGATGCCTTCGGGCGGTATGCCGACCATCCCCAGGATCATCGCCACGACCGGCAGCGATCCGGCCGGCACCCCGGCCGTGCCGACGCCGCCCAATATGCACATCATCATCACCATGACCTGCTGCCCGATGCTGAGGTCGATGCTGAAAAACTGGGCGAGGAAGATCACGGTGATCCCTTCGAACATCGCCGTGCCATTCTGGTTGGCGGTCGCGCCGATGGTCAGGACGAAGCGGGCGATGCGGCGCGGCAGGCGCAGATTATCCTCCGCTACGCGCAACGCGGTCGGCAATGTCGCATTGGAGGAGGCGGTGGCGAAGGCCATGACCGTCGCCTCCTGCACATCGGCGAAGAAGCGGAGCGGTGAGCGTTTGGCGATGAAGGTGATCAGCAGCGAATAGACGCCGAACATCTGGATTGCCAGGGCCAGCAGTACCACACCGACATAGGCCGACAACCGGATCAGCAAGTCCCAGCCGAATTGCGACGCCAAATTGAACATGAAGCAGGCAATGGCGATCGGGGCGAGGCGGATGACCAGCCCCATCAGCCGCATCGTCACCGCCAGCACGCCCTCCATCGCGGTCAGCAGCATCTGCGTCTGCGGCGTCCGCACCAGCACCAGTCCGATGCCGAAGAAAAGCGAAAAGACCATCACCGCCAAAATGTCGTTGCCTGCCATTGCTGCGACAAAATTGTCGGGAACGATCGCGATGAAGGCGGCCATCCCTTGCGGCGCATCCTCTCCCCGGTTCAGTATCGCTTGCGCGCCCGGCCCTGCATCGCTCAGCATTGCGCGCGCGGCTACCGGATCAATGCCTGCGCCGGGCCGCAACAGGTCCACCACCAGCAAGCTGACCGCGACCGCAATGGCCGACACGACAAAAGTATAGACCAGCGTGCGAAGCCCGATCCGCCGCAAGGCCCGGATCTCGCCCATTTCCGCAATGCCCACGATCAGTGCCGACACCAGCAAAGGTATCACCAGCATGAAGAGCAGTCGCAGGAAAAGCTGACCGATCGGCCCGGTGATGTAGGTGGTGATGCTGTCGATCCAGCGCGCGTCGGGTGCGGCAACATAGGCGACAAGACCCAGCGACAGGCCGATGATGAAGCCCGCCAGCATCTGCCATTGTAGGGATAGCGCCGCTGACGTCTTGCCGGTTTCGCTATCCGTGGTGGGCGTTGTGCCGGTCAATGGCCTATCCTCATGGCTTTCGTTCCTCTCCCAACGGTTCGACCCGGTGCTGGTTGCGCGATCCGGCCGCTCCTTGCGTCAAGGATATCGAGGGAGCCTTTGCACGTCCCTCGCGTTGGCGCGGTCTCTTCTTTTGGAGACCTGCATGATTGTCGATCCCGTTCCCTCCATGCGCCGCATGGCATCTGAAGTGTGGAAACCACTGACCCTGTTGTTCATCTGGGACTGCCTCGTCACGATCGTCTATTATGTGCTGCCGTTCAAGGCACCCTCGCTCCCGCTTACGATTTTCGGTTCGGCACTGGCCCTGTTTCTGGGCTTTCGCTCCAACTCCGCCTATCAGCGCTGGTGGGAAGGGCGGGTGCTATGGGGCGCGATGATCAACGCCTCGCGCAGCCTTGCGCGTGCAACCCGCAATTTCCTGCCCGACCCAGACGGCCGCGATCTGAAGCGCGAGATCGTCAAGCGGCAGATCGCCTATGTGAATGCGCTGCGCTGCCAGTTGCGGCGGCAACCGCTCGACGAAGATGTGACGCGCTTTCTGGAGGAAAAGGACAAGGGGCTGGCGCTGGCCCGCACCAATATTGCCAACGGCCTGCTCGACAGCACCGGCCGCCGTATTGATATGGCTCGGCAAGCAGGCTGGATCGACACCATTCAGCAGACGCAAATGGAGGCCGTGCTGGTCGACATCGCCAACGCCCAAGGGGGCATGGAGCGGCTGAAAAACACGCCACTGCCAGTCCAATATCGCTACCTACCAACGATATTCACGCATCTTTTCTGCATCTTTCTGCCGATTGGGCTTGTCGAAACATTGGGCTTGGCGACACCGCTCGGTTCGACGGTGGCGGGCCTCATGTTCCTGGCCGTTCTTCGTATCGGCGACGATCTGGTCGACCCCTTCGCCAACAATGTTCATGATGTTTCCATGAGCGCCATGTGCCGTACGATCGAGATCGACCTGCTTCAGTCGATCGGCGACCCTGCGCCCGACCCGCTCAAGCCAGCGCGCGGCGTATTGTGGTGAAGATGCCTATGCGCGTGACGACTGCCATCAATCGGCCAATCCAATCATCGACATCTGCCGTCCATAGTCGGCTTCGCCCAGATGGCATGACCGGCGATAGCTGAAAAACCGATCGGGCTGGCTGTAGGTATCCTCATCCAGCATCTCGACACGGTTCACGCCCGCTGCCGCCAGCCTGGATGCGACATAGGCCGCAATGTCGAATTGCTGATGGCCGGGCCGCCCTTCTGAAAAGAAATGCGCGTTGGCGGCATCCGATGCGATAAATTGATCGGCGAAATCATCGCCTACTTCGTAGGAGGCACGGCCTATGCAGGGGCCAATCGCACAGCGGATGGTGCCGCGCTGCGCGCCCAATTCTTCCATCGCGGCAATCGTCCTGTCGGTCACCCCGGCAAGCGCACCCCTCCATCCAGCATGGGCCGCGCCCACCACGCCCGCGTCGGGGTCCGCAAACAGAATCGGCACGCAGTCCGCCGTCAGGATGCCGAGCAACAGACCCGGCCGATCCGTCACGAAAGCGTCGGCCATTGGCCGTGCGTCATCGCTTATTGGGCTCTGCACCGTTACCACTTCGGCCGAATGAATCTGATGCGCCGTTATGAGGCAGGACCCTGGCAGCACGGCGTCACGGGCCAGCGCGCGATTGCGTTGCACCGCCGCGCTGTCATCCTGCGATCCGATCCCGACATTCAGACCGGCATAAAGCCCGGTGGATATGCCGCCGCGTCGCCCGGCAAAGCCATGGGGAATGCCCGCCAGCGTCGGCGCTTTCATCAGTTCGACCACATTTGATCCTTTATTGGCCATCGTCATTCATGTCATCGCCGCGCAACATACTTGCGCGGAGCGATTTAGGCGATAGTCTCCCCTATCAGAGCGAAGGGGGACGGGACCACCGGCTGCCCAGGGCAAGATATCGATAAAGGGTTCCATTCATGATTTTCGGGCGCGTAAAGTCTCTCGACGCCATATTGGCGACGGCCGAGAAAAAATCGCTACATCGCTCTCTGGGCGCATTTCAGCTCACCATGCTGGGTATCGGCGCCGTTATCGGCACCGGCATTTTCGTGCTGACGGCTGAAGCCGCGCAAAAGGCCGGGCCAGGCATGATGATCAGCTTCATCATCGCAGGCTTTGTCTGCGCGGTGGCTGCGCTATGCTATGCGGAAATGGCCGCCATGGTGCCGGTGTCCGGCTCTGCCTATACCTATAGCTATGCCGTCATGGGCGAACTCATCGCCTGGATGGTTGGTTGGGCCTTGATCCTGGAATATGCGGTTGCGGCGGGTGCGGTATCGGTCGGTTGGTCCGGCTATGTCGTCGGCTTGATCGAACATACATTCTCGATGGACATTCCCGATCTTCTGACGCGCGGACCCTTTGATGGCGGCATGGTCAATCTGCCTGCCATGCTGATCGCGGGCCTTGTGACCTGGCTGCTGGTTATCGGTACGAAGGAAAGCGCTTCGGTCAACGCCGTTCTGGTGTTGATCAAGGTTGCGGCGCTCACGCTGTTCATCGTCCTTGCCCTGCCGGTCATGAACATGGAGAAATTCACCCCGTTCGCACCGCTTGGCTTCTCCGGCATATCCGCGGCGGCCGCGTCGATCTTCTTCGCCTATGTCGGTTTCGACGCAGTCTCCACCGCCGCTGAAGAAACAAAGAACCCGCAGCGCAACATGCCGATCGGCCTGATCGGTTCGCTCGCCATCTGCACCATCTTCTACATGCTGGTCGCCGCTGGCGTCATCGGCACGGTTGGTGCCCAGCCCGTGACCGAAGCAGGCATTCCGATCGCACAGGGCGGCATCGCGCTGGCTCCCGGATCGACGGCGCTGTCGCAGCAATGTGCGGCGCTGGCCGCTGCCGGAACGGAAGCGGTCACCTGTTCGAAGGAAGCGCTCGCCTGGACCTTGCGTGAAATCGGCTGGCCGCAGATCGGCAACCTGCTCGGCTTGGCGGCCGGCCTCGCTTTGCCGTCGGTCATCCTGATGATGATGTTCGGCCAGACCCGCATTTTCTTCGTCATGAGCCGTGACGGCCTGCTGCCGGCGATGTTCTCCAAGGTGCACCCGACCTACAAGACGCCTTATGTCATCACCATTCTGACCGGCATCTTCGTGGCGTTGTTCGCGGCCTTTTTCCCGGTCGGCATATTGGCGGACATCTCTAACTCCGGCACGCTTTTCGCCTTCGCTGCCGTGTCGATTGCCGTGCTGATGTTGCGACGGACCGATCCCAGCCGCAAGCGCCCCTTCCGCACGCCTGCGATCATGTTCACCGCGCCGATCGCCATTGCGGGCTGCATGTATCTGTTCTGGAGCCTGGGCGTCGAAACGAAGCTGATGTTTGTCGGTTGGGCGACGGTCGGCCTCATCGTCTACTTCGCCTACAGCCGTAGCCGCAGTCATGTCGGACGCGGTAATGATGGGGACGTGCCGGAGCATGATGCGGGCATCCCGCCCCAGCCAGTGCCGCCGATGCCTGGCGCGCATACGCCGGGCGGGCAGGACGCCTGATCGACTCACGAAAAAGGGGCGGGAAACCGCCCCTTTTTATTGATGGCTATGGCGTGTTTCGGTCCTCGCCAATCCGTCGGTTCAGTGCAACGCCTTGAACTCGATTTCCCGCAGACTACTCATATTGGGGCGGGTGAACATCTTGCCACGCTCTGCCCAGACGACGATCAGGAAAGAAATTGCGCCGAATACCAGCATGCCGAGGGTCAGCGGCAAGGTGGTGCCGTTGAACGCCTGTCCGATCACAGTTCCCAGCGCACTTGACAGCGCCGTCGTCAGAAAAGCCTGAAAGGAAGAGGCGATGCCGGCGCCTTTGGAGAAAGGCTCCATCGAGATTGCGCTGAAATTGGACGCGGTGAAGGCGACGGTCATCATGGTCATCGCTTGAAGCACCATGAATGTGACCAGTGTTTCATGGCCCGCCCAAATCACACCGCTATGAACCAGAGCGATAAGGACGAAGCAGACCAAGGCACCCTGGCTCAGCCGTCTCGCACCGAATCGCGACACCAGGCGGCTGTTGATCAAGCTTCCTACGCCCGTCGATCCGGCAATCAGAGCAAATCCGATGGGAAAGAAACGCTGCGCATCGAAAACGTCGAAGAAAATCTGCTGCACGGAGAGGATGAAGCCGACCAGCCCACCCATCACTACGCCACTGGCCAGCATGTAGCCGATCGAACTGCGCGTCCGCATCACTGTTCCGACTGCGGTCAGCAATGTGCGCGGGGTGATCTGCATCCGGTTTTCCGGGCGCAGGGTCTCTGGCATGCGAACGAGCATCCACAGCAGAATGAGGCTGGCAAGGATCGTCAATGTCCAGAAGATCCAGCGCCACGGCGCGAACCACAATATAGCCTGTCCGAAACTGGGTGCCATCACCGGGATCAACATGAACACCGCGAAGATCAGCGACATGACCCGCGCCATGGCATCGCCCCTGAATTGGTCGCGCACGATACCTACGGTGATCACCCGGCTCGCTCCGGCGAAGAAGCCGGCGCAAGTACGGGCGATCAAAAGCATCATGAAGCTTTCGGCCATGGCACAGGCGACCGAGGATAGGATGAAAAGCACCATGGCCGAAGCCAGCACGACTTTGCGACCGAATCGGTCAGACAGGACGCCGAACAACAAGGAGCCAAGTCCCAACCCCAGAAAATAGAGGCTGATGATCAGTTGCCGGTCGTTGGGGTGCGGGATCGCCAGGTCAAGGCTGATGGCGGGCAGGGCGGGCAGCATAGGGTCCGTCGACAGCGCGTTCATCGCCATCAGGCAAGCGCATAGTAACACGAACTCACGGAAACCAATTTGCTTTTCGCGCGGCGTTGCGGGCTGGGGGGACTTTTGGACCATGCGAGGGCTATGGGGATGATGGCGCGGTGATGCCAGCCCTTATCTGCCTTTTGCAGCGGTCCATCATCGAACATATTAACCCTATTTTGCCCAGCCCTATTGGGCATTCAAAGAAATCCGCGCCTGCTCCGTTAACCATTTTTTATCGGATGCTGGTCCAACCTGCCCGCAATGAAAAACCGCAGGGTCGATCCATTGAATTAGCTGGGCAAGGGGAAGAACATTATGGGCAATAGTAGCAAGAGCGCGCAATTTCTGATGGAAAGCCGCCTGTCGCACGCGACGAGCGGATCGGCAGAAGCCTGTTTTGACCTGGGTGTCGCCTATAGCTGCGGCACCGGCGGCATGCCGGTTGATCTTGTCGAAGCCCATAAATGGTTCAACCTGGCCGCCCTGCGCGGCAGCGAAGAAGGCCAATCGATGCGCGCCGAAATCGCCGAAGAAATGACGGCGCGCCAGATTGCCGAAGCACAGCGTCAGGCCCGCGCCTGGATGGTGACGACGCAGATCGGCGTCGCCTGACCGCTATCCTTTCCTGAACGGCGTTCGCTCCGCCAGCCATTGGCGGTCCTGCTGCACGCCCGCCCGCTCGGCGGCCAGGAAATCCGCGACCGCCCGGCGAAAACCGGGATTGGGGATATGATGGGCTGACCATGTGGGTTCTGGGGCATAGCCCCGCGCCAGCTTGTGCCCGCCCTGCGCGCCTGCCTCCACGCGCTTGAGGCCGCGCGCGATCGCAATGTCGATCGCCTGATAATAGCATAGCTCGAAATGCAGGTTGGGCACGTCCTCGTTGCACCCCCAATAGCGGCCATAAAGCGCATCGCCGCCGATCAGGTTGAGCGCGCCCGCAATCGCCCGCCCCTCGCGCAGCGCCAGCACCAGCAGCACCTTGTCGGCCATCGTTTCGCTCAGCAGCGAGAAGAAGGATCGCGTGAGATAGGGCGTTCCCCATTTGCGCGCGCCGGTATCCTGATAGAAATCCCAGAATATGTCCCAATGGGCTTCGGTGAGCGCGCCGCCGGTCAAATGGACGATGTCCAGCCCCGCGACCGCCCGCGCCCGCTCCTTGCGGATATTCTTGCGCTTCTCGCTCGACAGGTCGGCCAGGAAATCGCCAAAATCGCCATAGCCGCGATTGGTCCAGTGAAACTGGCTGTCTTCGCGAATCAACCACCCCGCCGCTTCGAACAGCGGCACCTGATCCGCCGCCACAAAGGTCGCGTGCGCCGACGACAGGCTGTTACGGTCCACCAGCGTCTCGATCCCGGCGATCAACGCCGGGGCAAAGGCGTCGTCGCGCAGCAATAACCTAGGACCGGGCACGGGTGAGAAAGGCGCGGCGATCTGGATCTTGGGATAATAGCGCCCACCGGCCCGTTCCCAGGCGTCGGCCCAGCCATGGTCGAACACATATTCGCCCTGGCTATGGCTTTTGCCATAGGCTGGCACGGCGGCGACGATCCGCCCATCGGGTCCATCGATGACCAGCGGCAAGGGCTGCCACCCGGTCCCTTCCCCGACACTGCCCGATCGTTCCAGCGCTGTCAGGAAATCCCAGCTGACGAAGGGATTGACCGATCCGGCGCAGGCATCCCACTGGTCGCGCGGCAATTCGGCCACGCCCGCGGCGATGCGCGCCACCCACTCAGTCATGGGGCGTCTCGAAGATGATCTGATCGGCATGCCGCGCCGCGCGCGCCTGATCATCGTCGCTGCGCACCGTCCAGGTCAGCACGGGCAGCCCTTTGGCGCGGGCGTGGCTGGCAAAGGGGGAGGGGAGGTCACGAATATCACAGGCGAGGAAGTCGGGTTTCCCCAACCAAAGTGCAAGGGCGCGGCCGATCTTGCCCCGCATCATTCCCTTGCCCTGCTCAGTCACGACCAACCCGCGCACCATCTGCGGCAAATATTGTCTGAACCAGCGCAGCACCAGGGGATTGAAGGACATGATCGCCACGGGGGCATCGCACCAAGCAGCCATATCGCGCGCGACAGCCGCGCAGAGCGGCGCAACGGTCCGCCCCTGAACCTTAATCTCGATGAGCAGCGGCACGCCGCCCCCGCACCGCTCCAGCAACGCCGCCAATCGCGGGATGGCACCACCATCGGGCAGGACCATAGCATCCAGATGGGCCGCCTCCCGCGCGCCGAGGCTGCCAGCCAAGCCGGTCATCCGCGCCAGCATGGCATCATGAAAGACGAAGGCGACGCCATCGCGGCTCGCCCGCACATCGCATTCGATGCCGCACCCGGCGGCGATGGCGGCGTCAAACGCCGCCATGCCATTTTCGCTGATGCCCGCCCCATGCAGCCCGCGATGGGCAAAGGGGCGGGCGGTCAGCCAGGACAGCCGATCAGGCCGCCCGGACAAGGACGATCGCGTCGATTTCGACGACCGCGCCCAGCGGCAGCACGGGCACGCCAACCGCACTGCGCGCATGCTTACCCGCGTCGCCGAACACATCGACCATCAGTTCGGACGCGCCATTGGCGACCTTGGGCTGGTCGGTAAAGGATGGCGCGCTGCTGATAAACGCGCCGAGCTTTACGACGCGCTCGACCCGGTCGAGGCTGCCAAGCGCGGCCTTCATCTGGGCGATCAGGTTGAGGCCACAGATGCGCGCCGCGGCGACGCCATAGTCGAGGTCACGGTCTTCACCCAGCCGTCCGGTCATCAGGCCATCGGGTGCCAGCGAAATCTGCCCGGAAATATGCAGCATGCCGCCCGCTTCCACGCTCGACACATAAGCGGCGACCGGGGTGGCGGCCTGGGGCAGGGTGATGCCGAGTTCGGCAAGGCGGGCGTCGATGCTCATGATAAGGCTCCATCAGTGGGGATAAGGGGAAGGGGGGCCGGACCCTGGGCCAGCCGGTCCATGATCCAGGCTTCGGCCGCGACCCAATTGTCGAGCCGCGCATGGGCATGGGGGGCGTCGGGCACGTCGGCGGCAATATCCGGTTCGCCGACCATGTGCAGCCGCCACACGTCGGGGGCATGGCGTGCGACCGATTCATGATGTTCGGCCAGGTCGTCGATGAACAGCGCGACGCTGGGCGCGCGCTCCGCCACGATGCGGGCCAGCGGGCGACCTTTCGGGCCGTTATTCCAGTGAACCGGCATGTCGAGGCCATAGGCGGCGAGTTGTTCGACGCGCTGCTGGTGATGGCGTTCGCCGATATTGGTCAGCACTTCGATGTCGGCGATTTGCGCCAGTCGCCCCAAGGCCTCGACCGCGCCCGCGATCGGCGACTGCCGGTGCATCTCCGTATCGAAAAAGGCGATCAGCAATTCCCACACATGCTCGCGCTCCAGTAGCAGGCCACTATCCTTGTGGCGCAGCGCTTCGGCAAAGCCGCGTTCGCGCATGTCGAAATCGACGGCATGGGTCTCATCCAGCCAGGCGCGCATCGGCACGACCATGTGCAGCAGCACTTCGTCGCAATCGGTGATGATCAGGGGGCGGGTCATCGGGTCAAAATCTCCTGCGCCGCGATCAGCGCGGCGGGTGTGGCGTCGATCGCCTGGGCACAGGCGATCAGATCGGGTTCATGATCGGCGAGGAAAGCCAGCACGGCCCCCATGATAGCGGGATCGCCCACGCCCGCGCGCAGCGTCTCGACATCCATTCCCGTCAGCGCCAGCAATCGGTCTGCCCGCGTTTCCTCCGCTAGCGTCCAGCCCAGCGCCATCAACGCCAGCGTCATGGCATCTGGGCCGCTATCTTGCTTGCCATTCGGCTGGTCGGGTCGCATGGTCGATCCTCGGCGGGCAAGCCGCGCTGCTGGCGCGCTCGTCTGTGGCGATGTTTTAAATTGGCGGGTGACTGGTGG
Organism: Sphingobium sp. MK2; assembly: GCF_040170545.1. Taxonomy (NCBI): domain Bacteria; kingdom Pseudomonadati; phylum Pseudomonadota; class Alphaproteobacteria; order Sphingomonadales; family Sphingobiaceae; genus Sphingobium; species Sphingobium sp. MK2. The sequence goes on along the minus strand of NZ_JAZDXA010000061.1, from coordinate 9,626 downwards.
CAAAGCGCGTGCTCGTTGTCGAGGACAACGAACTCAATCTCAAACTTTTTTGTGATCTGCTGCGCGCGCATAGCTATGAAGTGCTACCGCTACGTGATGGGCGCGACGTGCTGGCGCAGGCGCAGGCGTTCCTGCCCGACCTTGTCATCACCGACATTCACTTGCCGCATGTGAGCGGTCTGGACCTGATCATTTCCCTGAAAGGCGACGCACGACTGCGCAACGTTCCGATCATGGCGGTGACCGCCTATGCCGGAAAGGGTGATGAGGACCGGATTCGGGCCGCCGGAGCACAGGCCTATGTGTCAAAGCCGATCTCGGTACTGCGCTTCATCGCGCAGGTCAGCGCCTTATTGCAGGACGCGAACGCAGGGGAATAGCCCATAGCAAAAGGCCCGCTCCTCGACGGGGACGGGCCTTTTGCTGTGTCGAAAACCGATCAGGCGTGCGGACGAAATGCCCGCAGCGGCTTACTTGATCTTGGCTTCCTTGAACTCGACATGCTTGCGCACGACGGGGTCATATTTCTTGAAGCTGAACTTCTCGGTCTTGGTGCGCGGGTTCTTCTTGGTGACGTAGAAGAAGCCGGTGTCAGCCGTGCTGACGAGGCGAATCTTGACAGTTGCTGGCTTGGCCATGGCCCAAAATCCCTGGTCGAATCATGTAAAAGAAAAAGCGTCCCCCCAAGCGTATCGAGGAGGGCTGCCCCGTTTCAGCGCCCGCCCTTGGGGGAGATTCGGGTTGATGTCAAGGCTGAGCCATGATTACCGGCCGCCGCCATGCCGGTTTACGCGGCCTTAACCCCATAAGCGCATGATCGCCATCGGGGCAAGAAGAGGGAAGGCTTCCCATGCGACATGATCCGATGCTGGCCATATTGGCGGACCTGATGCGCCGGGTCGACGGGATTGCGAGCGAACGCGGCCATGTGTCCGTGGTGCGCCTGCATGACGAAGTCGACCAGATCCGGCACATCGCTCGCGCCTTTCACCTCGATGAAGTGGAAGGGCTGGCGGGCACGCTCGAATCGGCGCTGTCGCTGCATGGTCTTGGCCCAGTGGTGCTGTCCTATCTCGACCTGATGCGCGATGCGATCGCGACGGAGAGGCCGGTCGCCACCATGATGCTGCCCGTTACCCGCACCCCGCCGCCTACCGCGCTGCGCGCCTGAACGCCCGCCGCTGATGGACGCCCTGCTGCTCGCCCTTCTCGGCTGCCTGCTCGGCGAAATCGGCGACAAGAGCCAGTTACTCATTCTCGCTTTGGCGACGCGCTATGACCGCAATGGCGCGGTCATCGCCGGGATCATCGTCGCCGCGACCGCCAATGCGCTGATCTCCGCCTTTGCCGGGGCATGGATCGGCCCGATGCTGGGCGCGGATGCCCGGCTGCTGTTCCTCGCGCTGTCGGTCCTGTTCCTGGGGGCCGGGCTGCTCTGGCGGGTCAAGATGCCGGATACGCTCACCGGCTGGCCGACCGGCGCGTTCCTGACGACCGCGCTTGGCCTTTTCATCCTGGGTTTCGGCGATGGTCCGCAATTTCTCATCCTGGGCATCGCCACCCGCACGGGCGACCCGGCGCTGGCCGCGATCGGCGGCGCGATCGGCGTCATCGCGGCGTTGGTGCCCATCGTCCTGCTGCGCGACCGCCTGCTGGCGTCCATCCCCGTGCGCCTCATTCGCGGGGTGGGCGCTGCGATCCTGCTGCTGACGGGCGGCATCATGGCGATCACGGCGCTTCGCCTGCTCTGATCGCTTTCTTTCATAAGGCTGATCGCGTTTTTTGGTGGCACCTTATGGATCGCCGATCATTATATGTTCGAAACCATTTCGCGAAACAGGAGCACATCCATGACAGCCCCCGATCTCAAGACCCCGACCGACCTCAAGAGCAACGAGACCAAGTCCGTCGCGCAGGCGCTGAACGGTGCGCTTGCGGACAGCTATGCGCTCTACCTCAAGACCAAGAATTTCCACTGGCACGTTTCCGGCCCGCATTTCCGCGACTATCATCTGATGTTCGACGAGCAGGCCGCCGAAATCCTGGCCACGACGGATCTGATTGCCGAGCGCGTGCGCAAGACCGGCAATGTCACCCTGCGCTCGATCGGCGACATCTCCCGGCATCAGAGCCTCAAGGACAATGACGCCGATTTCGTCAGCCCGTCCGACATGCTCAAGGAATTGCGCGACGACAATCTGGCGCTGGTCGAAACCTTCCGCGTCGTGAAGGCAGCGGCGGCGGACGCAGGCGACAATGCCACCGAAGGCGTCGTCGATGACTGGACCGACCAGGCCGAACAGCGCGCCTGGTTCCTGTTCGAAGCAGGCCGCGGCGCGTAATTTCTAATCCTCAACCGTTCGGTTCGACAGGCTCGAACCGAACGGAGGGGAAATCAGGTCTCTGTGACGACCGCAATAGCGACGATCTCGATCGCATCCGCCTTCCCGGCAAAATCCACCGTCTCGCCAACGCCTGCGTCCATCATCGCGCGCGCCAGCGGCGAGGAGAAACTGATTCGCCCATCGGCAGGGTCGGCCTCGTCATCGCCGACGATGATGACGCTCTTGTCCCGCCCGTTCAGGCGATAGGTCACACGGCACCCGAAACACACAGCCTCGCCATCAGCCACCGGCTGCAACTGCGCCGTAGCGCGCCGCGTCCGCCAATAGCGCAGCAGCCGCTTATGCTTCTTGGCGGCTTCTTCCTCCATGGCATCCGTATCGACCGCCTCCAGCGTCGCCGCCATCTCCTGCGTCAGCCGCAGCCCCCGCGCCGTCACCCAATTGGGACCAGGCGGCAGCGGCAGCTCGAACTTGGGCTCCATATGCTCATCATCGCCCTCACGGCGAAAGGCGACACTCACGCCTCAATCCTCATCGAACAACCCGGCGAGCTGCTCCACCATCGTCCCGCCCAATTGCTCGGCATCCATGATCGTCACCGCCCGCTTATAATAGCGCGTCACATCATGGCCGATGCCGATCGCGACCAGTTGCACCGGCGAGCGGTTCTCGATCCAATCGATCACCTGCCGCAAATGCCGCTCAAGATAGGTGCCGCTGTTCACCGACAGGGTCGAATCATCGACCGGCGCGCCATCGGAAATCACCATCAGGATGCGCCGTTCCTCCTGGCGCGCGATCAACCGGCTATGCGCCCACAACAGCGCTTCGCCGTCGATATTTTCCTTCAGCAGCCCTTCGCGCATCATCAGGCCCAGATTCTTGCGCGCCCGCCGCCACGGATCATCCGCCTTTTTGTAGACGATGTGGCGCAGGTCGTTGAGCCGCCCCGGCATCGGCGGGCGTCCGGCCGCCAGCCATTCCTCGCGCGCCTGCCCGCCCTTCCACGCCCGCGTGGTAAAGCCCAATATCTCGGTCTTGACCCCGCACCGTTCCAGCGTGCGCGCCATGATGTCGGCGCTGATCGCCGCGATGCTGATCGGCCGCCCGCGCATGGAGCCTGAATTGTCGATCAGCAGCGTCACGACCGTATCGCGAAATTCGGTATCGCGTTCGATCTTGTAAGTCAGCGATCGGGTCGGATCGATGATGACCCGCGCCAGCCGCGCCGCGTCCAGCATCCCCTCATCCTGATCGAAATCCCACGACCGCGACTGCTGCGCCATTAGCCGCCGTTGCAGCCGGTTGGCGAGTTTCGTCACCGCCCCCTGCAGGCTGACGAGCTGCTGGTCGAGGAAGCCGCGCAACCGCACCAGCTCGTCCTCGTCACACAATTCGTCGGGCGTGACGATCTCGTCATGCTTGAGCGTATAGGCCTTGTAATCGAAGCCCGGCGGCAGGTCCGACATCGGCCGATTGGGGCGGACCGGCATCATGCCTTCCTCGCCCATATCGTCCGCGCCCGCATCGCTGTCGGCTTCGAACTCGTCGCTATAGTCGGTTTCACCCTCTTCGGTGTCGCCGCCCTGGTCCTCGGCGCGCGCCTCGGCATTCACATCGCTGTCGCCGGACTCGTCCTGCCCGCTATCGCCGTCCTCGGACTGATCCTCCTGATCCTCGCCCTCATCTTGCGCTTCGGGTTCGTCCAGATCGGGCGGTACATCGGCGTCGATCAGTTGCAGATGTTCCAGCATCGCCGTGGTCAGCTTCTGGAACGCGCGCTGGTCATCGATCGCCAGCGCCAGCGCATCCAGATCATGCCCGGCCTTGTCCTCGATCCACTGATCGACCATCGCCACGCCCGCCGCGACATCCTTGGGGATCGCCTGTCCGGTCAGCCGTTCGCGCACCTTGAGCGCCAGCGCGGTGGACAAGGGCACCTCGTCCGCCGACCGCGCCCGGCGGATGGCATCGGATTTCAGCCGCATGTCGAGCGCATGGTTGAGGTTGGCGCGCACCCCCGCCATCGCCCGCGACCCGATCGCCTCGACCCGCGCCTGCTCGACCGCATCGAACACCGCCCGCGCCACTGCCTCGCCCGGCGCGGAAGACCCGTGAATCTTCGCGTTATGATAGCGCAGCTTCAGCGCATTGGCGTCGGCAAAGCCCCGTGCCAGCGCGACCTGATCGGCGGGCAGATTACGCCCCGGCGTCGGCACCTTGATCGCCTTGCCCGCCAGATGCGGCGCATCGGCGGTAAAGCCCACCTCCACCTCGGCATCACGCGCAATCGACCGCGCCGTGCCGGACAGCACATCCTTGAAAGCATCGATGGGGGAGCGTTCGGTCATCAGCCTTCCGGGTCGCCGGTGCGCGGCACCGCGATCGTCTCGATCTGCGTCTCGACTTGCGCCATCAGCTTGTGGATCGGGCATTTCGCCGCGACCGCAATCAGCTTCTCATGCTGCTCGTCGGTCATCGGTCCGGTCAGCGCGATGCGCGTGGTCAGCTTGTAGAGGCCCTTGCGCTCCTCGCTCGCATCGCGGATCACGCCGACATGGATGCCCTCCACCGGAATCGCATTGCGCTGCGCATACCATAGCATCGTCATCGCCTTGCAGGTGCCGAGCGCCGCATCATAGAGGTCATGCGGGTCCGGGCCTTCATCCGCGCCATCGGGCGCGGCCATGTCGGCGACGATCTCATGCCCCCTGATGCTGATCTTGTGCGCCGTCCCGTCCGGCGCGATCCGCTCGACGACGATCATCAGGCGGCCCGACCGGCCACGCTTTCGGGCAGATCCTTGCCGAACACGCGCTGATAATATTCCGCTACCAGCGCCCGTTCCGCCTCATCGCATTTGTTGAGGAAGCTCAGGCGGAAGGCGAAACCGACATTCTTGAAGATCAGGGCATTCTGCGCCCAACTGATCACCGTGCGCGGCGACATCACGGTGGAAATATCACCGTTGATGAAGCCCTGCCGCGTCAGTTCGGCGACCTTGATCATATTCTCGACTTCCTTGCGGCCGCCCTCATGATCATATTCGCCGGACTTGGCCAACACCACCTGCGCTTCGGTCGCGGCGGGCAGATAGTTGAGCGCCACCACCAGGTTCCAGCGGTCCATCTGACCCTGGTTGATCTGCTGCGTGCCATGATAGAGGCCGGTCGTATCGCCCAGGCCCACCGTATTGGCGGTCGCGAACAGGCGGAAATAGGGATTGGGCCGGATCACGCGATTCTGGTCGAGCAGCGTCATCTTGCCATCGGTTTCCAGCACGCGCTGGATCACGAACATCACGTCGGGGCGCCCCGCATCATATTCGTCGAACACCAGAGCGACCGGCCGCTGCAAGGCCCAGGGCAGCAGCCCTTCCTTGAACTCGGTCACCTGCTGGCCCTCTTTCAGGACGATGGCGTCACGACCGACCAGATCGATACGGCTGATATGCGCGTCCAGGTTGATGCGGATGCACGGCCATTTCAGGCGCGCGGCGACCTGTTCGATATGGCTCGACTTGCCGGTGCCATGATAGCCCTGCACCATGACGCGGCGGTTGAACGCAAAGCCCGCCAGGATCGCCAGCGTGGTGTCGGGATCGAACACATAAGCGGGGTCGAGGTCGGGCACGCGCTCGTCGGCCTGCGAAAAGGCCGGGATCTGCATGTCGACGTCGATGCCGAACATATCGCGCGCGTTCACAAACCTGTCGGGCGCGTCCAACAGCGTTTCGGCGCGGGTGTCGGGCTGGACGTTGGAAATATCGTTCATCGGGTCATCATCTTCCTGCGAGTCATGCCAGCCCTAACCGATCCAGGAAGGCGATGTCGAGACAATGGGGGCTGGACCTACGCGGATCAAGCGGCCCATTCGGCCAGATTGGCTTCCTGTCCGATCAACGCCAGCCCATGGGCGATGGAGGTCAGTTCGCCGCCACTGGCAATCCGTGCCTCGCCAAAGCGCTCGCGGAAGATGGCGCGAATGGCCGGGATCAGCGACGATCCGCCGGTCAGGAACAGCCGGTCGATCGCATCGGGCGTCACCCCCGCCTTGGCCAGCGCCGCGTCCACCGTCGCTTCGATCCGCGCAATGTCGGGCGCGATCCACGCCTCGAAATCGCGCCGTTGCACCTGTTGCTCTATTTCCAGCCCGCCGCCCGAAAAGCGGAACGTCGCGCTGTCCGCGTCGGACAAGGCGCGCTTGAGCGACCCCACCGCATCATAGAGCGGATAGCCCAGTTCCTTTTCGATCACGGTGATCATCCGCCCGATCGCTGCCGGGTCGGTCGCCGCTTTCTTCAGCCGCGCCAGCTCGTCCATCGTCCGCCGGTTGCGCATCAGCGCAAGCCGCGACCAGTCGGCGAAATCGGCGAAATGGCTGCGCGGTATCTCCAGCGTCTTGCCGAACGACTGGTAACAGCCGCCCTTGCCGAGCATCGGCAGCACCAGATGGTCCATGATCCGATAATCGAATCGGTCGCCCGCTATGCCGATGCCCGCCGACCCCAGCGGCACACAGCGTCGTGTCGCGCCGGGGGCTTCCACCCGCACGATCGAAAAATCGCTGGTGCCGCCACCAAAATCCGCGACCAGTATCGTCGCGGGTTCGGTCAGGCGGCTGGCATAGCTGAACGCCGCGCCCAGCGGTTCGTATACATAATGGATGTCGGTGCCGAACCCAGCGAACATCGCATCATAGCGTTTGCGCGCCAGTGCTTCATCGGGGCGCGATCCGGCATATTCCACCGGCCGCCCGACGACGATTCGTTCCGGCCGCGTCGCCAGCGCGCCGCCCGCATGGTCGATCATGCGCGCGAGGAACATCGCGCCCAGTTCCTCGAACCGGAACCGTTTTTCAAACACGTTGGCGCTCTCGAAAATCGGGCTGGCCGCCACCGACTTGAACGACTGGAGGAACCGGCTGTCTTCGGGATATTCCATATATTCCGCGATCGCCCACGGCCCCGCCTCATGCGCCAACCCGCCTTTGGCCCCTTCCTCATGCCAGAAGCACAAAGCCGATCGAAACACTGCGCCGGTCGCCTGATCGCCGACAAAGTCCACCAGATCCGACTGCTGGCCGGTCGCGATGGCGACGACGCTGTTGGTCGTGCCGAAATCTAGGCCCAGCGCGCGCGGCACATCCTGCATGGTTCATCTCCGGGGAAGGGGGCCGCGCGCTATGACAGCCGCGTCGTGCGCCCGCAAGGCTCGGCGCGTTCATCAGCCGTGATAGCCGCTGTCCTACAAGGTAGCGGGTCGCTATAAAGCATAAAGGAACAGAAAAGAGGCAACGTAATAAAATTACGAGACGGCGAACGAAAATATCGAAAACAGCGGGAAATATGCGAAGCTAAGCGAAAACCGCCGCCTTGCGCAAATGGGCATAGGCCTGGATCACCGCTTGCAACGCGCCCTCATGGCTGCGGTCGCCGCCATTATGGTCGGGGTGATAGCGGCGCACCAACTGGGTATAGCGCGTCCGCAGCGCCTTGCGGTCGGTATCGATGCCCAGCCCCATAACGCCCAAGGCCTTTCGATCGTCCGCCGACAGAAATTGGCCATCCTGCCGCACCTGCGCATCGGCGCGCGCCTTGGCCATCCGTTCCTTGAACTTTGCGCCGATCGCATCGAGCGGATCGACGAAATCGGCCCATTTGGGCGAAGGACTATGCGCATTGGCGGAAAAGGCGCGGGTCTCCCGCTCCCACCCCGCATAGGGGCGCTGCGCGGCGGCAATCTCGTCGGGCGTCATGCCGGTGAAGAAATTATAGCCCTGGTTGAACGCCTTGACATGGTCGAGGCAGAACCAGCGCCAACGCGGCCCCTCATCGCCAGGCCGGGCGCTGCCTTCTGCCGGGGGCGCGCGGAATTCGCCGGGTTCCGGGCATCCGGGCGCCGCACAGGGGCGGTCGCCCTCCACCCGGCCGTGAAAGCGGTTGAAACGGCGGGTCGAGAAAGGGTCGGTCGACAAACTTGTCCTGATGCATGACGGGTCAAAGCGTTTATATAGGGGGCATGACCCAGATTCTGAAAGGCCCAGTGGCCACCGAAATCGAGGCGCGGCTGCGCGACGCCCTGAACCCGCAACAGCTCGCCGTGATCGACGACAGCGAAAAGCATCGCGGCCATGCCGGGCATGACGGGTCGGGCGAAAGCCATTTCACCGTCGACATCGTCGCCGATCGCTTCACCGGGCAAAGCCGCGTCGCGCGTCAGCGTCTCGTCAACGCCGCGCTGGCCGATCTGCTACGCGACAAGGTCCACGCGCTGGCGATCAAGGCCCGCGCCCCCGGAGAAGCCTGATGACCCTGGACGATCTCATCCTGCAAAGCATCGCGCCCACCACCCATAATCTGGGCGATTTCAAGGTTCACCGCTCGCTACCAAGCAAAGGGCGGACGATGGTCGGCCCCTTCATCTTCTTCGACCAGGCTGGCCCGGCAAAGCTGGATGCCGGCCATGGCATCGACGTGCGCCCCCATCCGCACATCAACCTGTCGACCGTCACCTATATGTATGAAGGGGCCTTCCTCCACCGCGATTCGCTGGGTACCGAGCAACTGATCGAAGCGGGCGCGGTCAATCTGATGACGGCGGGCAAGGGCATCGTCCATAGCGAACGCTCACCTGATGGCGAGCGGGCGAAGGCCTCCAAATTGTCCGCAATCCAGACCTGGCTGGCGCTGCCCGACGCATTGGAAGAAATGGACCCCGCCTTCGAACATGTCAGCGAAGGCCGCCTGCCAGTGATCGATGATGGCCTCAGCCGCGCGCGGGTCATCATGGGGTCGCTCTGGGGCGAAACCTCGCCGGTCACCACCTATGCGCAGACCATCTATGCCGACATCCAGCTCTCGCCCGGTGGCCACATCCCGATCGACCCGTCGGCTGACGAACGCGCCATCTATGTCTCCGGCGGTGATGCCGCGCTCGACGGCATGATGCTGACGCCGCAGACGCTCTACGTCCTGCGTCCCGGCACCAGCGCCACGCTGATGAGCGTCGATGGCGGCCGTGTGATGCTGTGCGGCGGCGAAGCCTTCACCTCGCCCCGCCATGTCTGGTGGAACTTCGTCTCATCCCGCCCCGACCGGCTGATGCAGGCGCGCGAAGACTGGGAAGCCCTCCGCTTCCCCCTCATCCCCGGTGACGATGAGGAGTTTATCCCTATCCCTCAAGGCCGACCCAAGACCGTCAGCTATCCGTAGAGCCGGATGACTTGAGGTTCACCCCTTTTCGTCATTGCGAGCGCAGCGAAGCAATCCATTGTGGTGCC
>NZ_JAZDXA010000060.1:0-19961 GCF_040170545.1 Sphingobium sp. MK2 | reverse complement strand
GTAGGCTAAAGGACTGGCGACGCATCCATACCCGCTACGATCGATGCACCCACACCTTCATGTCCGCCATCTGTATCGCCGCAAACCTTCATCTTCTGGCTTAATCAATGAGTCCTGACTCTAGCACTACTTTGGCAGTTTTGTATTTTTGCGATTCCCAAAAGGCAAAAACCCTGATTCATGGGGAGCCAGCTATCGAGAGGGCTGGCTTGAGCCGTTTCTCAGCGCTCTTGGGCACAAGACGCGCCGTCGGATGTGCCCTGCCTACATAGCAGGTCTGATAGGACCAGGTGACCGTAAGAGCGTTCAGCCGATGGCATCACGGGCGAGTGAGATCGGCTATGATCAGCTCCATCATTTTGTCGCAGCGGGGGTTTGGAACAGCGCCCCTCTCGAGAAAGTGCTGGTGCAAGAAGCGGATCGGCTGGTGGGCGATGCAGCGGGATTTCTCGTCATCGATGACACCGCCTTGCCGAAGAAGGGAACCCATTCCGTCGGGGTAGCTCCGCAATATGCTTCGTCGCTGGGAAAGACGGCCAACTGTCAGTCGCTGGTCTCGGTAACGCTGGCTTCCCAGGAAGTGCCGGTCATGGTGGGGCTACGCCTTTTTCTGCCTGACAGCTGGACAAGTGATGCCGAGAAGATGGCACGCGCGCAGGTTCCCAAAGAGCGTCAGGTCGCCCGGACCAAACCAGAGATTGCGATTGAGGAGATCGATCGCGTCATCGCTGCAGGTGCCCGCTTCGGCTGCGTGCTGGCCGACGCCGGTTATGGATCCAGCGGCTCCTTTCGCCAGGCATTGACTGACCGCGGCCTGCTTTGGGCAGTGGGCTTGTCGCGGCGTCAGAATGTATATCCGTCTGAGGTGGCGCTGATATTTCCGGTCGCTAACATGGGGAACAAGCGCAAGTACCACATTCCTGATCAACAGCCGGTCTCAGCCGACACCATGTTGGCTAAGGAAAAATGGAAAACGGTCAGTTGGCGACGCGGCACCAAGGGAAGACTGACATGCTTGTTCGCCGCTCGCCGTGTAAGGGTTGCCGACGGACATCGCCATCGCATGCTCGATAACCGCGTCTAGGCCATGCCAGGTGATGAGGTCTGGCTTGTTGGAGAGCGACGTTCGACCGGCGAACAAAAATACTACGTCTCAAATCTACCCGCTGATGCCACCCTCAAAATGCTCGCCGCGACAATCAAGGCTAGATGGATTTGTGAACAAGCACATCAGCAGCTTAAAGAAGAACTTGGCCTCGACCATTTCGAAGGCCGATCATGGGTTGGATTACATCGACACGCATTGATGACAATGATCGCCTACGCATTCCTGCAATCCCGCCGCCTCAAAGCAGCGGGGCGGAAAAAAAGAGTCGGGGGACCGCCACCTCAGCCGAGCATGCCAGCCATTAGGCAAGCCATTCTCGATCTTATCATACAGCCGCAGCCTTTACGCTGCCCTCACTGTGAGCACCTCATCGCCAACCCCGTGCAGAATAAAATGCCAAAGTAGTGCTAGAGTCAGCCGTGATGGAGATCGGGCTTTTCCTTTGCTGGCGGGCGGCCACGCCTTTTGGCAGGGGCGGCGGGTTGATGGACGTTGCAGCGCGCGCATGCTTGGGCAGCGGGTCGGCGTGCTTCCGGCACAAACGGGTTCGTTGTCATACTCATACAGCCTCCAACTTCTCAGAAGTTGGAGGCTCCGGCAAAGTCGGCGCGGTTCAGGGCGGCCCTTGCCGCAAACATGCTCCAAAAGCCTTGGGCACGCTGCGATGCCGCTCGAAGTTTGATGTCACTGCCAGCCCCTCGCCTTAGCCGCTGCTTCCTGCGCCGCATCTGCAGGGGAACCCTCTATCAATGCATCGATCGTGGCTATTACCCTCGCATCATTGGACGAAGCCTGACGGTAGTCCGTTCGCTCGCCGGCCCCCGGCACGAGTTGCTGCACCTGCCAGCGCTTGCCCTCCCGGCATGCGACGCCCGATACGACCGCACTTTCGAAACTGCGACACCAGCTTCCACCCTTTCGTTGGAAGCTGAGACCTATGCGAACCACCCTGCGCTCTGGTGCCGAAGCAAGCTGCGTGTCAAGTGCAGAGGAAAGTTCGCCCTGTGCGACGATTACGCCATCCTTCACCGCGACAGGTCCTCCAGGTCCGGTGGCCAATCGGCTGATACCAAGGCCCAGGATCAGGCTGGCCGCCATAGCACCGCCTATGATCCAGTTCCGCCAGCGAGGCACTACGGGGCGCATCAGCGGCACGACCTTTTCGTCCTGCTCCAACAGTACGCGCATAGTGGGCGGCACGGGCTCCGCCTCAATCGGCGCATAATGGCCGGAAAGGCGATGCCGCAGACGGTGGTGAATGGCCAGTCGCTCGGCTAGTGCCGGGTCTTCCGCCACGGCCCGTTCGACGCGACGGCGTGTGACTTCATCCAGTTCACCATCGACCCAGGCGATGAGCATGGCTTCGTCAATATCAGTCATGCCGCTTCCCCCAGCATTCCGATGAGCGCACCGCGCCCGCGTACCAGCCGCGACGTAAGCGTGCCCATAGGTATGCCCAATATCTCGGCGGCTTGTTTGTAGGACAGGCCCTCGACCAGAACGAGCGCGATCGCTTCGCGCTGCTCTGCAGGCAAGCTCTGCATTGCCCGGTCGACGTCCGACAGCATGAGATGCGCCTCCACGTCGCGATCGCCCGCATGACCGACATTCTCGCCAGCTTCGGCGGGGACGAATGTACGGGCGGCGCGCTGGCGCGCACGACCCTCGTCTATCCAGAGATTGCGCATAATCCGATACATCCAACTGTCCAGTCTTGTCCCCGGCTGCCATTGATGGCGGGCCTTGAGGGCCCTTTCGAGCGCGGTCTGACAAAGGTCATCGCCGTCGGCTCGATCCCGCGAGAGGGTCGCGGCAAAGCGTCGCAGTCGGGGCAGGATCGCCAAGAGATCGCTTTCGAAAGACATCCGGTCTCCATTTCGCGGTTCAGGGATAAAACGAGTGCCAACGCCCGTTTCATCCTGACAGCACCGCTTTCTTTTGCAATTTTTTGTAATGACTCGAATTCAAAGAGAAAAATCAAAAAACTCGCCTGCACATGCGGTGAAGCTAGAGAGGTCGAGATGAAGTTCGCAAGTCCATGGATCATTACGGGGTTGCTGTTTGCAGGCCCTGATGCACAGGCGCAATTGCTGCCTTCGCCTGGAGCGCTGGGCCAGGTTGGTGGCGTAGTGCCCGGCGTGCTGGATCGGATCGAGGGTGCGATAGACGAAACGGGCCTTGGTGGCCGATCAGACCGACTGGCCGAGCGCTTGGTGTCGGTACGCGCCGCGCATATTGGCGACCTGCTGCGACGGCATGGTGATTTAATCGAACTGGATGACAGGCGCGAACCGGCGCGGCGCGGGGTCATCCTGCTGACCGGCGTGAAAGAGACCAGTATCGAAGCGCTGCGATCGACGGGTTACGGGATCGAGAGTCAGGCTATCGAGGGCATCGATCTTCCTGTTATACGACTGACCGTGCCGCAGGGGCGCAGCTTGGCGCACGCGCTCAAACAGGTGCGCTTGATCGCGCCGGAAGCGGTAGCGAGCGCGGACAATCTCTATTTTCCGAGCGGTCCTGCAAACATGGTACCGACAGCGGCTTTGGCGAGCAATGGATCGGTGAAACCGCGCGCCGCCGGACTTATCGACGGTGGCGTGGCGCGACATCCCTCATTAATGGGCTCCATCGAGCAGCGCGGCTTTGCGCGAGGTGCCCCGCGCGCCAGTTCGCACGGCACCGCTATTGCCTCCCTGATCAGTGGGACAGGAATAGTGCGCGGCGCGGCACCAGGTGCGCCGCTGATGGTAGCGGATGTCTATGGCGACGATCCGGCGGGTGGAGGTGCCTTCGCGATTGCGCGGGCGTTGGGATGGATGGCAGCGAGGGGCGTGGGCGTTGTGACGGTAAGCCTGGTGGGCCCCGACAATCCATTGCTCGCCGGCGCGATCCGACTGGCCAAGGACAAGGGTGTGACAGTGGTCGCGGCAGTCGGCAATGACGGCCCTGCCGCACCGCCCGCCTATCCCGCTTCCTACTCCGTGGTCGTCGCCGTCACCGGCATCGATGGCCGCGGGCGGCTCCTTCCTGAAGCGGGTCGGGCACGGCATGTGGACTTTGCCGCGCCTGGAGCGGACATGAATGCGGCTCGGACCGACGGTGGCAAGGGGCGCGTGCGCGGAACCTCCTTTGCCGCGCCGCTGGTAGCGGGGCGCCTGTTCGTGACCGGCAGCCTCGACGCTCTGCGGGCGGAAGCCAAACGGGGGCGCACATCCGGGCAGGGGTGGGGCAGCGGCATCATCTGCGACAGTTGTAGAAATATGGACTGAGTTAGAGATAGTTGTGAGATTTTTCCTGCCGCCGGGATTAAACCATATCAGCCTCTCGTTCTCCTTGCATTGGATCGACAATGAACAAGGAGACGATTGATGAAAGCGAAGTTCATTCTTGCTACCGCCTGTATTACCGCTCTGACTGCGGTGCCTGCTTCGGCTCAGTTGCTGGGTGGCGGGGGTGGCCTTGGCGGGATGCTCGGCGGTGCCAGCAGATCGTTGGGTAGTGGATTGGGTGGATCGGGCGGCATTGGTGTGGACCGTGGTATCGATCTGGAGAATGGCCGTGTCAGTGCGGGGGGATCGGGCAGTGGCCGGGCCGATGGTGCCGTCAACGGTTCGGTGACTCGCAAAGGCAAAAGTCGTGGCGGCAGCGCTTCGGGAACGGCCAGCGGCTCGGCGGGCGGCAGCCTGACGGCCGACACCCTCGGTACCAGCGATGTAACCAACGCGGTCGGCAACGTTCGCAACCGGGCGGATGACATGGCCGGAACGGCGCGTGACCGTGCGGTCCATGTGGCTGGGACGGCGGAAAGCCGAGCTGACGCGATGGCGTCGACTGCTCGCAACCGGGCGGGCGCAGCAATACAAGACACTGGCTTTGCCGCCGACAACGCGGCGGACGGTGCGGAAGGATCGGTAGGAAATGCTGGTAGCGCGCTTAACGGCGCGGCTGCTCTGAACGTCACCGGCCAGCTTTCGGGGAATGGGCAGGCCTCTGGGTCGAGCAACTCCGCATCTCCCAGCCAGACGGAAGAGTGACTTCATCGGGGGCGGACCATTTTTCAGACCGCTCCCGATACCTTATAGTCTGACTGGCAGGATCGGTGATCTTAGGATCACCGATCCTTTTTACAGATGGTTTGTTGGATTGCGCGCCTAGCGGTCGACGTTGCTTAGCCCTGATTTTCGCTCCAAAGGTGCAGACGGCACGCAAAATGAGCGATCTTCCAGGTGTCGGCTACGACGCATTGCCTTTGCTCGCCAACCTATCAAAGCGGCCGGTGGGCCAGAGCCTCGCCAATGTCGTCATCGATCGGCGTTGCAAAGCTTAGAAGAATGAACGCCAAGGTCTTGTACATGCCAACCGTAGCGATCAGGTCGAGTACGCCACGTTGACCAAATTCGGCCATCAGCGCGGCAATAGCGGCCGGTGAAAGCATGCCTTCGTCCACCAGTTCGTCCACCGCACGCAGCATCAATTGATCGCCGGAGAGATCGTCGGCCAGACGTGGCTGCGCGGCAGCGCGTATCCGTTCGTCCGAAAGACCAGCAGCGCGCCCACGTACGACATGATGCGCCCATTCATATTCGGCGTTTGCCCGGTAGCCAGCGCGAAGGATTACCAGTTCCAGCCGGTCGAGCGGCAAAGCGTTTTCCCGCACCACATGATTACGCAGCGTCTCCCAAGCCGCAAGTAGCGCAGGGTTGTGCGCCATTACCCGGTAGACATTGAGCTGTCCGGCAAAGCCGTCGCGCAGGCGCATGACATCGGTCGGCCAATCGGCATCGTTCAGCGGCTGAAATCCCGCCAGCGGATTGATGGGTGAGGATAGCACCTTGCTTCCGTCAACCATGGGCTTCGACCTGTTTGCCATTGATGATGATCGGTTCGGCCGCCATCATTACGAAAGCGCAGACGCAGGATTCGGTGCCGTTGTTCACCCAGTTGTGAACCGTGCCGCGCTGGACCATCACATCGCCGGCGTGCAACTCGATGAGCGCATCGTCCATTTCCATCGTGATTGATCCTGACATGACCACGATATAGTCGAGCGTATCGGTGCGATGCATGCGCGGGGCGACGCCGGGCTGAAATTCGATCACCCGGAACAGCGCACCACCTGGAAGGACCGTAGCTTTGATCTGTTCAGCGCAATCGCCGATGTCGGTGTTGGAAACGGGATAGCTATTCGACCACAAATTGATAACCCGGATGTTGGGCCGGTTTACCACGACATGTGGGCTGACATCGTCGATATTGACGATCGCCTTTCCCGTTTCATCGTGCCCAGTCACCACGCGGCGAACATTGATGGTCATTATAGGCCTTTCCCTTCCAATCTATGCCTGAATGCGATCCGCTAGAGGTCAAGTAGCAGCATCGTCGAATGCGCGCGCGAACAGCAAGGCGTAAAGCTGGTGTTCGCCTCCCGCTCACTTGCCATCAGACACATGTCGCGATGATCGGGCACGCCTTCGAGGACGCCCGTGATGCAGGCCCCGCATACGCCGAGTTCGCAGGATGACACGACGTCGATGCCGGACGATCTTAATATATCGAGAGCGGTTTTGCCTTCTGGAACAGTGAGTAGTTGACCTGACGAGGCGATCTTGATCTGGAACGCACCGCTTCCCGCTGCCGTTGAAGCGGGATCGGCAGCGAAATATTCGCGGTGAATATGTGCGCTCGGTAGCCCATGCGCCGAGGCCGTCTTGACGACCAGATCGATGAAGCCGGATGGCCCACAGACATAGATGTGGGCATCTGGTCCTTCGGCGGCGATTGTCGCCTCGACATCCAGTTTCTGATCCTGCGGACCATCGTCGTAGTGGAAACATATGCGATCGGCGAAACTGCCTTCCTTCAGGCGGGTTCGGAAGGCCATATGTTCGGGTGAACGGGCGCAGTAATGGAGTGTGAAATTAGCATTATGCTTGGATAATGCGTCTGCCATAGCCAGGATGGGCGTGATGCCGATGCCCCCTGCAAAAAGGATGCTGCGCCTCGCATCGGGCGCGAGCGGAAACAAATTGCGCGGCGCTGATATGCGTAAAGTCTGTCCGACTTCCACTGTATGAAGGGCGATCGATCCACCACGGCTCGTGGCATCTTTCAAGACTGCGATCTTATATTGGCCGACATCATTTGCATTACCGCTGTTGGGGCAGAGAGAATATTGCCGGATCAGGCCCGGTTTCACCTCAACGTCTACATGAGCGCCTGCGGTAAATAATGGCAATGGCATGTCGGAATAAGACGCGAGAGTCAGCGAAATGATGTCGAGAGCTTCAACCTTCCGGTCTGTGATCTTTACGGAAATCATAGTTGATCTATGCCCATGCCATATCGACTGCAAAGCTGCGGATTGGGCGGGATTGAACAAATGCGGCCCCGCACATATACCGTTTAGCGAAGGCCGCATTCGTCCTTTATCGCATCAAGTTGCCGGTTTGATCAGAACTCGATGCCCGCTGTGATGCCAATCGTGCGGCCCGGAGAAAGCGAAAGCTTGTCGGAGAACGCCGTCGTAACGAGTTGGCTCGCATAGGCTGTGTTTCCAATATTCTTACCCCACATGGTCAAAGAATATTGATCGCCAATTGCGAGTTTTGCTGAAGCATTGACCACGCTGAACGACTTTTGCCGGAAGCGATTTTCGGCATCGGCAAAGAAGCCGTCATTATAGGAATAATTGGCGGCAAATGTGAGGCTGTTATCGCCCATAGGAACGACATATTCCGCACCAACATTCGCGGTCCAGTCCGGGGTATTGTTGAGCCGCTTGTTGGTCATATCCTGAAGAGTGAGCGCATTGCCGCCAGCAGGAAGCGGTGTGGACAGTTGGGCGCCATCGTAGCGGGTATAGCGAGCGTGGAGCCATGACAGGCCGCCGGTCAGTGTCAAATTGCTGGAAAGTGCCGCCTGTATGTCCAGATCGATACCGTAAATTTCAGCGTTTGCGGCGTTTTTAGTGATGAGTAGTCCGTTCGAGAAGACTGGCGACTGAAGGTTCTTATAGTCATAATAGAAGATGGCAGGATTGACCCGGAGTCGCCGATCGAACAGATCAAGCTTTAGCCCACCTTCATAGGCGTCAATCTGCTCAGGCTGGAAGGGCACATAAGGAATTTCAGTGGGGTTGAAGCCTCCACTTTTGAACCCGCGATTGTAGGAAATATAGGCCAGCAACTCGTCACTGGGACGATAATCAAGGGCTAGCCTCCAAGTCATCTTGCTCGTGTCTAATGACGCCGCGCTAGGGACAGTCGCCGTGGTGTTCGGCCCAATACGCACAACGCGGGTACCTTCAATGTCGCGTTCTTCCTTGGTCCATCGCAATCCGCCGGTCAGGTTGATTTTGTCGGTCAGGGAATAAGTAGCTTGCGCATAGGCTGCATAGGATTTTGTCTTAGGCGACGAATTTATCACTAATAATGGAAATCCATTATTGTTATTTATATTAACAAATGGCGAAAAACGTCCTGAAAGACGGAAATAATAAAGTCCAGTCGTCCATACAAAGGGACCACTACTATCTGATGATAATTGCAATTCCTGCGAGAACGTACGCTCTACCTGTCCCGCAGT
This sequence comes from Sphingobium sp. MK2, assembly GCF_040170545.1. Lineage (NCBI taxonomy): Bacteria > Pseudomonadati > Pseudomonadota > Alphaproteobacteria > Sphingomonadales > Sphingobiaceae > Sphingobium > Sphingobium sp. MK2. The sequence continues at coordinate 11,266 of NZ_JAZDXA010000060.1, read as the reverse complement.
GACATGAGCGCGAGGAGCCGCTGTTCCATCATTGTCGATTGCAGTCTCGAAAGTTGTCCATCGATAAGCTGTAATCGACGAAAATGTCGCGCCGCCGAGATCGTGCTCGACAGTGAGGTTCGCGCCAGCCTGCTCTGTGCGGTTATAGGGCTGGAGATCCGATCGAATATCGAATTTTCCGCCAGTGGGCACCGAACCGTTAAATGCGGTCGTGCCATCGGCGAGACGAAATGCCGGACGAGTGGCATTGGTCAGTGAATAGTCCCCGCCAGCGGTAATGGTTGTGTCTTCCCCAACCGCTATCTTTACCTTGCTACGCACCGCAACATCTTCGGCGGTATTGACCCTCTTGCCATTGAACAAATTCCTACCAAATCCGTGCGACAGGTTATTATAGACCATGGCAAGGTCGGCGGCTACATTCTCAGAAAGCCCGCCTGTAGCATAAAGGCTTCCACCGTAGAGCCCCTGGCTACCCGCAGTGCTCTCTATCCTGACGCGAGCGTCCTGAGAGGGGTCGAGCGTAGTGACTTGGATCAAACCACCCGTCGCGTTGCGACCGAACAGCGTACCCTGGGGCCCTTTCAGTACCGCCACCTGCGCAATGTTGTTCAGCGAGAACAGCGAACCTGCGGCCGAAGCATAATATACACCATCGACATAGACTGCGACCGGGTTTTCCAAGCTTAGCGTGACGCCTGCTTGACCTACACCGCGAATGCGCGGCAGCACATAGCCCCCGCCCGCTGTGGTAATGGTAAGGGACGGCGTCACCATGGGAAGCGAAGCTACGTCACCGATGCCAGCGGATGCTAAGGTACTTGCACTGACAACACTGACGGCGATCGGAACATTTTGCAGATTTTCAGAACGCTTTTGGGCGGTGACGATGATATCATCAATTCGTGGATCATCGGCGGGGGTATTTTCCTGTGCGGTGACCGGCGTGGCCGTGGCAACAGCCAAAATTGCAGATCCCTTGAGCAGACGGCAAACAAAAGCATTATTCGTCATTGGTTTTCCCCTCCAGTACTATTGTTTTTATTAAATTTTCTGTTCTGAACACGCGGCGCTAGGAAAGTCCTATACGCAAGCGTGGGTCACATCATTGGACGATAATTCTGTGGTGCCATCCGCATGACGCCGCTCTGCCGGAAGGCCATTTCCGGATTGAACGACACATGCTGGGCGGCAGCATGGACATCGCAAAACCGGCGTTGGACCGCCGAGCGATCATAGATGCCATGGCCACCACTCGTAATTTGCAGGCGATCGGTCGCTTGGGTCGCCAGGCGGGCGATCAGGCCGCTCATGCCCCGAACGCGCGCACGAAGTTCAAGCGGGAAAGCCGTCTTGGAGTGATCGAGCGCGCGCCTTGCCGCATCCTTGACCAGCACTGCGGCAGCTTCCACTTCGGCGTATGACTGCCCCACCAGCATCTGCGTCAGTTCCGATTCCGCTGGCGGCACCCGTCCTCTTGTTCCCGGCTTGCCTCGCAGACTTTCAGCAAAGGCATCGACTGCCGCTTGCGCCATGCCGACCATGGCCATCATCAAAGTCAACGGGTCGGCAGTCCCCTCGATCGAACCGGGGGTGTAAGTCCGGTGCTGGGGGACGAAAATATTGTTGAACCGTAAGGTTTTGCTGCCGGTGCCGCGGAGTCCCAAAGTATGCCAGTCGTCAATGATAGTTGCGTCGGCCAAAGGAGCGAGCAGCCTGAAAACGGGGCTTGGCGATGATAAAGCGGGATCGCCTTGCGGTCGCATGCCGCCTAGAACCGCCCATTGAGCGTGTTCACAGCCGCTGGCGAAAGGATAGTCCCCGCTCAGTCGATAGCCGCCATCGGCCAGTTCAACTTGGCCGACGGGCGTGTAGGACGAGCAAGCCAGTGCGTCGGGATCATGTCCCCAGACATCATCCTGCGCCTCCGCCGAAAACTCCCGCACATCGAGCGAATGGCCAGCAAGGACAGCCAGAACCCATGCGGCGGAACCATATTTGCGAGCGACAATCTCGACGGCGTCGATAAGGGCGGAGATCGGGCGATCCGCACCACCAAAGGCAGCAGGTTGCACCAGTCGGTGCAGTCCGGTTTCCTTCATCTTGGCGATGATCGGCAAAGCTATACGGCGATCTGTTTCGGACTGCTCGGCTTGTGCTGCGGCGACCTGAGCCATTTCAGAGGCTGCATCAAGCCACCAATTGTCGCACCGCCCCGGCAATGCAGAAACGGGATCCAACGGGCTTGTGGCCAGCATCAATGAAGCTCCTCGTCCAGATTCGAATTATTCCCTTAAGCTGGACTCTAATCCAGTATTTGTCAATGTCCCCCAGCCATGGGGATGCGCGGGATTGCCGAACCGCCCCGCCTTGCTTTAGGACGGCGCAACTGCATGTCGGAGCGTGCGACCAACAGTAAAAGGATGAGCAAAGGCAAATGGCGGCTTCGCAGACGACCGGCACGACACAGGCCCAACCGGCGACGCAGCCACCCAAAGCGACCCGCCGATCGGCAAAGGGGCTGCGGACACGCATGAGGATCGTCGATGCAGCGGAGCGGTTGTTCGGCCAAAATTCCTATGAAACGGTTTCCCAACGCGATATTGCTGATGAAGCCGGCGTCCTGATAGGGTTGGTGACCCACCATTATCCTAACAAAATCAGTCTGTTCGATGCTGTTATTGCCCGTCGCGCGGAGGAGCTTAACAGCCGCCGACTGGAGCGGCTTAAAGCTGTTGACCAGACTGTTGTGGACGCGATCATCGACGCATTCAACGAACCCTTGCTTGAACTTGTCGGCGGCAAGGATGAAGGCTGGAGCAACTATGCGCGTTTAATGTCGAAAATGGCTTATTCCGAGGTCGGCTTACAGGCGACTGAGCGCTACTATGGCGGTACCGTTAAGGCATTTCTGGATGTTTTGCATGCCGCGATGCCCGGCGTCGACCGCATGGCTGTTGCCCATGCGTTCATTTATAGCATCGAAATTCTGCTGACCTCGATCTACATGCCGGGTCGTTTTGCCGCTGTGGCGGGTCTGGACGCATTTGAACCCGACGCCCGTGAAGTCTATGATACAGTCCGTCCCTTTGTGCTGGGTGGAATCAAGGCTTTGTAGTGGAATTGCGTCAGAGGGCAGTGATCAGAATCTCTGTAGTAAAGTTCGTTGGCCATTCCTGCGCAAAAATTATGCAGGGGTCAGCTTGCTGAGGCCCTGACCCCCAACGGACTTCGTCGCGGCCGCGATTGCGCAGCCGCGACGTTGGTCGGATCAGCGCGGTTTGGCTGCTTCCTCTCGCAGTGCCGGAAGAATTTCCGATGCAAACAGCCGCATCGATTTATGGACGGATTCGGTCGGAGTGCCTGGTTCGCGGAAACCCAGGCAGAAATGTGTCACAAGCCCGCGTTCACCACGAACGAGGCTCAAGAAATAGTCCCGCACATGGCTCACCGTGCCGGCCAGCGGGACAGAGAATGGTGCAGGCTTTTGACCGGGCGGCGTGAATGCGAAATCCGAAATGCCGCCGACCCTTGCCTTAGCAATGACTTCATCGATCGTGATCCGGTGCGATTCAGGCGGGAAATTTCCTTCCAGGTCGGGACGTAGAGCATATTGATTGCTTACCCAGGTGCAGGGTTCGGCCATCGGTGCAATCGCATCGTCGAACGTGTCTCCCATCGTTACCAAAGTGGCAAAACCGATATGCGCCTTGGCGGGGTCGCGACCATGTTCGCGCATGATACGCTGATATGTCCCGGTGACGTCGGGCGCGATCAGGTTATAGCCGCGCTCGGCTGCGCGCTTTACGCCCTGCGGGCCAAAGCCACCCCAGAAAATCGGGATCTTTTCCTGAACGGGCTGCATCGTCCAATTGATGCCGGGGAAGTTGTAATATTTGCCATTCCAGTCGAACACGTCGCCAACCTTTGCAGCATGGCACCGTTCGATAATGTCGATAATCTCCCAAGTGCGCCCGAAGCGTTCCTTGGGATCTATACCGAACGTCTGGAACTCTTCCCATTGCGAGCCAACCCCGATGCCAAGGTCGAACCGGCCGTTGGAAATGAGATCGACTGCAGCAATGTCTTCAGCCAACCGCAACGGATTGTGGAATGGCGCGCAAATCACTGACGTGCCGACACGGATGCGCTTGGTCCGTACTGCAACCTCGGTCAGCAAGGTAAGCGGCGAAGACGTGCCCGATGCAAAGCAGAAATGATGTTCGCCGAAATAGTTCGCATCGAAGCCAAGCTCTTCGGCTAGGATTGCATCTTCGACGAAATTGCGTTGGGCCTGATAGGCGGTTTCGCCCAGATCGGCACGTTGCCGGGGCCCGGATACGATCGAGAAACGCATTGATATATCTCCCTCACCTTCAAAAAGGGCCACCGCTTTTCGACAGCCAATATTTATCAACATCTATTGAAACAGATCGCGCACCTTTGGCCGGATCAGATCGGATGTCCGCCCATCGCCCAGCCAACGTGAGGCGGCACCGCGGATCAAAACAGCGGGCGTACCTTCAGCCGCCTGCCCCATCATGAGCGATGCCGCTGCCGCAAGCTCATCGCCCACGGCGATCTGGGTTGCCTGTAGTGGTCTCCCGAAACGGTCGGGCATGCCGCGCTCGTCAATCAGTGGCGTCAATCCGGCTACGCCGATGCACATGCCGCAAACGCCTTCGCGCCAAGCCCGACCGAAGGAATCGATGATCAGCACTGCGACGTCGGCTCCAGTTCGTTCGCGCAGTGCTGCACGAAGCTCCGTGGCTGAGCGATCGGGATCTTCGGGCAGCAGCAGCGCGCAATCTTCGCCCTGAACGTTGGACTGGTCGATCGCCGCATTGGCGACGACAAAGCCTAGTTTGTGGCGTACGATCAGCACATCTCTTGTGCAACGCACCACTTCCTCGGATTGCCTGAGTATCAGTTCGACCAGTTCGGGTCGCTTGCCGCTGATCGCTGCTAGTTTCAGCGCCTGTGCGGATGGTTCAATACCGGAAAGATCGACTATTCTTCCCTCAGCTTTTGAGACGATCTTCTGTGCAACGGCGATCACATCACCATGGCGCAGCGGCCCCCCTGCCTCTGCCAGAATGGCACCAAGGTTATCGCCGATCGCGATTTCAGGAATGCCGGACAGAGTGGTGAGGCTGAGCCTGCTCATCCGAACCGCTTTTGCAGGCGCGGCAGGATGTCCTTGCCCAGCAGCGAGATGTAGCGAGACTGGTCTGGCCCTGGACCGTGGAACACCAGATGGCGGAAGCCCAAGGCGACATAGCTGCCAATCCGATCGACGGCTTCTTCGGGGTCATTGGTTACGATGAAACGGCTGGCCGCGCGTTCGATCGGCAGATTGTCGGCCAACTTTTCCATCGCGAGCGGATCCTCGACGTTCATTTTTTCGTCGGGGCTAAGTGCCAGCGCACCCCAGAAACGGCAGTCCTCCAGCGCCCGCTGGCGATCGGGATCATAGCTCAGCTTGATCTCGATCATTCGATCAACGTCGCCGGTGGACTTGCCCGTTGCCGCTTCGCCTTCGGCCACCTTGGGCAGGAGCGTTTCGGTGTAGAGTTCAGGCTTCTTGCCCGATGTGCAAATGAAACCGTCGCCCTCTTGCCCCGCAAATTTGGCCATCATCGGACCGGCTGCGGCAATATAGACCGGGACAGGCGTTTCCGGGCGATCATAGATCGTTGCATTTTCGGTATGGTAATAATCCCCTTCGAACGACACCCGGTCCTCGCTCCACAGCGTGCGGATCAGGCGGACGGCTTCCTTGAAACGCAAGGTGCGTTCGCGTTGCTCTGGCCAGACAAGGCCGGTCGCAGGCGTCTCGTTCAGCGATTCGCCAGTGCCTATGCCCAGAATGACCCGCCTCGGAAACATCGCGCCCAGCGACCCGAAGGCATGGGCAATGATTGAAGGGTGGTACCGGAAGGTGGGGGTGAGAACACTCGTCCCGATGACCAGCCGCTGCGTCGCCTGACCAAGCGCGCCCATCCAGGCGAGCGAGAAGGGCGCATGACCACCCGTATGGCGCCAAGGTTGGAAATGATCCGAGATGAACGCGCTGTCGAAACCCGCAGCTTCGGCCTCAACCGCGAAATCGAGAAGCGGCTTTGGCGCGAATTGTTCAGCCGAAGCCTTGTAGCCGAAAGTAAGGGTCATGCGATGTCTCCTGCAAATCCGGTGTTCACGCCGCGTCGACCAGCGAGCGGGCGGGAACGTCGTCGTATAAGGTGGTGCGTTGCCGCGCGGTGCGGCCGGCGCTATGGATCAGTGCCTCCATTTGCGGGGCATCGAATTCCTGGCCATGTTCGGCACCCGCCGCTCGGCTGATCGATTCATCCATCAGCGTACCGCCCATATCGTTGGCCCCGGCATCGAGACAGCGCCGCGCCTGATCGGGACCGAGCTTGACCCAGGATACCTGGATGTTCGGTATCAGCTTGCCAAATGCAAGTCGGGCGACCGCGTGCATCAGGATCGCCTCACGCAAGGTCGGTCCCTTTCGCGCCAGTCCCTTTCGATACATTGGCGCTTCCATATGAACGAAAGGCAGGGGCACGAATTCGGTGATGCCGCCGGTCTGATCTTGGAGCGCGCGCAGGCGCATCAAGTGACGTGCCCAATGTTCATAGCGTTCGGTATGACCGAACATGATCGTTGAGGTGGTGTTGAGCCCGACTTTATGCGCACTGGCGATCACCTCCAGCCATTCGTCGGTCGTCAGCTTGTCAGGACAAATCAGCGCCCGCACTTCATCGTCAAGAATTTCGGCCGCAGTGCCGGGAAGCGAACCAAGCCCTTGCCGTTTCATCTCCTGCAGGAAATCGCCGATCGACAGGCCCAGCGTGTGCGCACCGTGGGATACTTCGAGCGGAGAAAAGGCGTGAACGTGGATGCGTGGCTCGGGTTTTCGGGCCGCTGCCAGTGCGTCAAGATAGACTTGGCCGTCGAACGAGGGGTGGATACCACCCTGCATACATATTTCCGTCGCGCCGCGCATCCAGGCTTCGGCCGTGCGGCGGCCGATCTCTGCCCCGTCGATCAGATAGGGTTTACCGCGCAGAGCCTCGTGCGTCTTGCCCTTAGAAAACGCGCAAAAACCACATTTATAGAGGCAAATATTGGTATAGTTTATATTGCGAGTGACGACATAGCTGACCGTATCGCCAACCAGATCATGGCGCATCGCATTCGCAGCCTCGGTGACCAGCGCAAAGTCTGGACCACGCGCCTCGAACAATGTGGCAATCTCGGATTCATCAAGTGCTGTTCCGGCAAACGCGCGTTCGACGATACGGCTAATGGTGCGGCGTGCAGATGGCTGCGGAACCAGCGAAGGCATAGTGTCGGCCAGATCGTCAGCATTGATCGCTTCGACCATGCCGGGGGACCATCCCCCGGTTCTCGCCCAGCCGCCCGCATCGCTCATCCGCATCACCGCTCCGCGCAGGGCGGGGGCAATCCAGCGGTCGGCCGCCTGTACATAGGCGGGATAGACAGTCAACCGCTCGACCAGATCATGACCGGCGCGGCGGGTATGTGCGGCAAGGTCGCCCAGATGTGGCCATGCCGCCTCTGGATTGACATGATCGGGCGTCACCGGAGAAATGCCGCCCCAATCGTTGATACCGGCCTCGATCAGTTCGATCGGGTCGCCAGGGCACAGGTTGGGCGGTGCCTGAATACTCATTTCCGAACCCAGGATCAGGCGCGCGGCGGCGATGGTCCAGCATAGTTCTTCCTGCGAAGGTTCTGGAGCCGTGGCCATGCGCGTGTCCGCCTTGGCGCGAAAATTCTGGATAATGACTTCTTGAATGTGGCCATATTCCGCATGTAATGAGCGGATTGCGAGCAGCGCGTCGACCCGCTCTGCCCGTGTTTCACCGATCCCGATGAGGATGCCGGTCGTCAGCGGCACGCATTCCGCCCCAGCGGCGGCGATGCTTTCTAGCCGTGCTGCCGGGCGCTTGTCGGGTGATCCGAAATGCGGCCCACCGCGCTCGCACAGACGGTCGGACGCGCTTTCGAGCATGATCCCCGCTGAAGGCCCGACCGGCCGCAGCAGGGCAAAGTCCTCGCGAGTGAGGACGCCGGGGTTGAAGTGCGGTAGCAGGCCGGTCTCGGCCCGGACGGCGGCTGCGACTTCGGCGAGATAGGAGATGGTGCTCTCGTGGCCCAGCATCTCCAGCGCGCGCACTGCGGCGGGATAGCGTAGTTCAGGTTTGTCACCTAGCGTGAACAGCGCCTCTTTACATCCCGCAGCCAACCCCGCCTGCGCGATGGCAACCGCTTGCTCGATGGACAAGAAAGGTTCGGTTACAGATCGTGGTGCCTGCGCAAAGGTGCAATAATGGCACACGTCGCGACACAGCTTGGTGAGTGGTATGAAGACCTTGCGCGAATAACTGATCCGCGATCCCCACCCTGCATATCGCAGATCTTGTGCGGCAGGGGCAATCGTACGCCAGTCGTTAATCGCGCACAGATCGTGCGCGCTGTCGCTGTACGGCATATGAGCGATCATGCCGCCCTCCTTTGCAATAGCGTGGCGGCAGCATGTCGGGCTACCAAATCCTCAGCCACATCAATGTCGTGGGCGAGGGCGAGGTCATTAATGATCACTGGGATGATGCCAGCATCTGCGGCTGCCATATAATGCCGGCTGAAGCTGCCTCTCCCAAAAGAAGGGTGTATCCCTGTTCTTGGGCAAACCATCAGCGCATTCGTTCCTTCCCGGTGCCGGTCTGGCGCAATCATTACCGGCGCGCCGATACCGATCATGGCATTCAGCGACTCAGGCTGGACCAAAGGAAGATCCGCATTGAGGAACAGGATTGCCTCATCGTTCGCCAATAGGGGCATCGCTAGCAGACAGGCCGCTGCCGTCCCTTCGTTCAACGGATCATGGATCACTCTTGCTCCAAGATCATGAGCAAGACTTGCCATTTCAACGCATCCCGTAACCACGATTACACGCTCCCCCGCCATAGAGCCGCGTGCGGTAGTGATGACATGGACGGCCATATCGCGGGCGAGGGCCAGTCGGTCCGAGGGTTCCAGCGCGGCGGCAAGTCTGGATTTGGCATTCAGGCCGCCCTTGACCGGAATGACGACAGAAATGCTGCCGGTCATTTGGCGACCGTTTCCGGATGCGCCAGCCAAAAGGCCATATTGTCTTGCAAGGCACGTACGGCACCAACCTCATCCCCGGCTTCGAGAGCCGCGAATATGACGGCATGGTTATGCGACAAGAAAGCGCGATATTCGCTGAAATCCCTATCGTCGCGCCTTGCGCCAATGCTGCTCCGCAATGCCTGCATGAAGGCTTGCATGACAAAGGCCAGTGGAGGATTGCCCGATGCGTCCCAGAGTGCGCGGTTAAACGACATGAAGGCATCGAAGAAAGCACAGCTTTCATTTGGCGCATTGACGGCATTGTCGAGGGCGCGCCGCATCGCCTCCAGCGCGGATGAATCACGTCTTCTTGCTGCCAGGCGCGCACAGGCGGCCTCAATCTCGAAAATCGCGATGCAAACGTCCCGATGGGCAAATTGTGATCCTGCCGAAATATGCGCCCCAGCGCTCGTCATCATTTGGCCCAGGCGGGCAAGGTCTGGCGCTGCCACGAAGGCTCCTCCGGCTGGCCCGCGCCGCGATTCGACTAATCCCTGAGACGACAGTTCGCGCAACGCTTCGCGGACGGTCTGGCGCGAAACAGAATAGCGCGCCATCAATTCATGCTCGCCCGCAATCCGATCACCGATGCTGATCGCGCCCGAAAGGATTTCGGCCCGCAGGGTGGCCGCGATCTTATGCGTGGCATTCTGCTTTTCGGCGGCTTTGATAGCCATTGAGCCTCTCCATCGTAATTGACGGACAATTAGCACCGGACGTACGGTTTGAAAAGTGGAAAGTGATATATCCGATTGACAGCAAGCTCCTCGGCACTCCGGCGGACTGGTCGTCTGGCATCCGCGAACGCATGCCTCGCGTTGGAATTTACCGGGGTGAGCGGTCAGGCGGCGGTAAGGGTTCCTGCTTCAAATCGCGCTGTGTTGACACGCTCTCGAAATAGCGCAGCGAGTGCCGGGCGGCCTTTCTCAGTACAGGTCCGGCTTGCGTAAACGGGGGTGACAGCGGAGTCGCGCAAAACAATGGCCGCTTGGACCGCGTTTGCGCTGCTTATGATATAAACCTTGCGCCTTATGCAAAACTGATATATCAATTTTGCATAATGTGGAGCAGGAGTGCTGAAATGATCAAGGTGTGGAATTTCGATTTCAACCAAGTGCCCGGACGGACTTTGCCTGACTATGATGATCAGGCGCTGGTTCAAGACGCATTTGATTTCAATCTCGAACGTATGGTCGATTTAGAAGATATCGGTTTTGAAGGCGTCTTCTACAGCGAGCATCATTTCATCAATTCGATGAGCCCGTGCCCGAATTTGCTTGTGGCATTGCTGGCCGGACGCACCAAGCGCCTGAAAATGGGCGTAATGGGCAACGTTCTTGCCTTCCATCAGCCCTGGCGTCTTGCCGAAGAGTTGCACATGCTCGACTATATCACCAACGGTCGGCTTGAAATTGGCGTTGCCAGCGGTGTTCCACCCGAATTCCTGTTCGTCAACATCAAGCAGGAAGACATCCGCCCGATGTATCAGGAAATTCTCGATTTCATCGATGCCGCGGCGAAGGAACGGATGGTGTCCTTCTCTGGCAAATATTTCAATTATGAAGATGTACCGATTATGCCGCGTCCGCGTAAGGAAGCGCGGCGCCGCAACTGGGTGACGATCTATTCCGAGGCATCATGTCGAGATGCGGCACGTCGGGACTATAAGGTCTGTACCGGCTATCAGTCTGTCGAAGCGGCGGCTAAGGCTTTCGCGGGCTATTATGATGAGGCCGACAAGATCGGTATCAAGGTCGGCCCTGACGATCTGGGCATTCGTCGTCAGGTTCTTATCGGTGACACGCACGAGGGTGCCGTGGCATTGGCTACGGAACTGAAGGAATCGGCGATGGCGCGCATGAACGACGTATTCAAGAGCGTGTTTGCGCGGCTGGCAAAAGCCGGTGTGGGACCAGCCGACAGCGTCACCAAGAGCGGCGTTATCGACGCTGCGGCTGTTCCCCGCGCGGATGAAAATGCAGCGGCCGCTTCAGGCGACGATCCTAACCCGGCTTATTCATGACAGCGGCGTAGTTTGCCTGGATTGGCGGGCGACGGCACTGGCGGCGTGGACGGGACG